>JAZQOC010000020.1:0-23122 GCA_045627645.1 Lachnospiraceae bacterium | reverse complement strand
AACTCTTGTCTTAATCTTCTTCTTTGCAAATTCACCAAACGCTGCTGAACCTCCTGCATTGTTCATCAACGCAACCATGGCTCCTAAAACAACCAGGAATATAAGAATACCAACGTTGTATGAATCTGATAAAACTGCTACTAGTCCGTCATTGTAAAGATGTTCAAATGCTGCAACAACGTTAAACTCAGCATACAATAAACCACCTACTACAATTCCGACAAAGAGTGAACTATAAACTTCTTTTGTAATCAATGCCAGCGCAATGGCAACCAATGGTGGTACCAACGCCCAAAATGTTTCTGCAAACATACCCGTCTACCTCTCTTAAATATATTGTTTACTATCGCCCCCTAGCGACAATAAAATTTTATCACAACACAATGAACTCTTCAATAAAGTGATAATGTTACATGGTGCTCGGTCACATTTGATTTTTCGCGAAAATACTACGTTTTATGGGCTAAAATGATGGCAGATATTATTGAAAAATGCATGTTGCATTGGTATACTGTTTGAGATTATTGAACATTGGCTCTAGAAGCTTAAGGAGGATAAAATAATGGTTTCATGGAAAAATCTTGATACACTTGAAAGCTTTAAGACTTTAGAAAAAGCGGACAAGGTAGTTGTTAAAGAAGTAATGGCTGGCGAAAACGGTGCAAACAGAGTAAAGAATTACAATGTTGCAATGGCAGCAGGACTTAACTTCAATTATGCAGCTAAAGCTGTTAATGATGAGATTATCGCTGATCTTCAGGCATTGGCTGACGAAGCAGAACTTACAGATAAGTTCGCAGAACTTTACAACGGCGCTGTAATCAATACAGGTGAGAAGAGACTTGTTCTTCACCAGTTATGCCGTGGTCAGCTTGGTAACGATGTTATCGCTGATGGTATCAATAAGAGAGATTTCTACGTAACTCAGCAAAAGAACATTGCTGATTTTGCTAATAAGGTTCATAACGGAGAGATTACAAACGCAGCTGGTGAGAAATTCACTACTGCAGTTCAGATTGGTATCGGTGGATCAGACCTTGGTCCTCGTGCTATTTATCTTGCACTTGAGAATTGGGCTAAGAAGACTGGCAATTTCAAGATGGAAGCAAAATTCATCTCTAACGTAGACCCTGATGATGCAGCTGCAGTTCTTGCTTCAATCGATGTTGCTCATTCAATCTTCGTTCTTGTATCTAAGTCAGGTACAACACTTGAAACACTTACAAATGAGTCATTTGTTAAGGATGCTCTTGTAAAGGCTGGACTTAATCCAAGCAATCATATGATAGCTGTAACATCTGAGACTTCTCCACTTGCTAAGAGTAGCGATTATCTCGCAGCATTCTTTATGGATGATTACATCGGCGGCAGATTCTCTTCATCTTCTGCAGTTGGTGGTGCAATTCTTTCACTTGCATTTGGACCAAAGGTGTTCGCTGATTTCCTTGATGGTGCCGCTGCTGAAGATAAGCTTGCTACAAATAAAGACATTAAAAACAACCCTGCATTGTTAGATGCACTTATTGGTGTATATGAAAGAAATGTACTTGGTATGCCAGCTACAGCTGTTCTTCCTTATTCACAGGCTCTTTCAAGATTCCCTGCACACCTTCAGCAGGCTGACATGGAATCAAATGGTAAGAGTGTTAACAGATTTGGTGAACCAATTAACTACGTTACAGGTCCTATCATCTATGGTGAGCCAGGAACAAACGGACAGCATTCATTCTATCAGTTACTTCACCAGGGAACAGACATCATTCCTCTTCAGTTCATCGGCTTCAAGAAGAGCCAGTGTGGTGTAGATGTTGACATCCAGGGTAGCACAAGCCAGCAGAAATTATGCGCTAACGTTGCAGCTCAGATTGTTGCATTTGCCTGTGGTAAGGATGATGAAAATAACAATAAGAAATTTGAAGGTAACCGTCCTTCAAGTATCATCATCGGTGAAGAACTTGATCCAAAGTCAATGGGCGCTATTCTTTCTCATTTCGAGAACAAAATTATGTTCCAGGGATTCATCTGGAATGTAAACAGCTTCGATCAGGAAGGTGTACAGCTTGGTAAAGTTCTTGCTAAGAAGGTTCTTGCTCACGAAACTGACGGTGCACTTAAGGTTTACAGTGACCTTTTCGGTATTTAAGTGCGATTCTTTTGTAACTAAGAGAGTCCTTTTATAGTGAGAATTGTATCTGTATCACAAACATACATTAAAGGCTGGAATTTCCTAGCGGAATTCCAGCCTTCAGACTGTATCAATATTTAACATTTTTGTATTAACTATACTTTAAACCTGTAGCCTACGCCCCATATCGTTTCTATATACTGAGGTTTAGCTGTATCAATCTCAATTTTTTCACGAATTTTCTTGATGTGTACTGTTACTGTAGCAATATCTCCAAAGGAATCCATATCCCAAATCTCTCTAAAGAGTTCTTCTTTGGTATAAACATGATTTGGATTGGCTGCTAAGAATGTCAGCAAATCGAATTCCTTGGTAGTAAAAGTTCTTTCCTCTCCACCTACATATACTCGTCTTGCTGTCTTATCAATCTTAATTCCTCTGATTTCAATAATATCATTAGCCTTCTGGTTTGTATTGACAAGACGCTCATATCTTGAAAGATGAGCCTTGACCCTTGCCACAAGCTCACTTGGACTGAATGGTTTGGTCATGTAATCATCTGCACCAAGACCAAGCCCTCTAATCTTATCTATATCTTCTTTCTTAGCAGAAACCATGATAATTGGCATGTCTTTCTTCTCTCTTATCTGTCGACATACTTCAAAACCATCAATCCCTGGAAGCATAAGATCTAACACAATGATGTCAAAATCCTCATTAAGTGCTCTATCTAAGCCTGTATCTCCTGCATTCTCTATTACTACCTCAAAACCACTAAGTTCAAGATAATCTCTCTCGAGGTCTGCAATTGTTTCTTCATCTTCTATAATAAGTACTTTACTCATACTGTTCTCCTTCGTTAGGCTGTTCCACATATTTTCTCATCACAAAATGCATACAGGTTCCTTCGCCCTCTTTACTGGTAGCCCATATATATCCGCCATGGTCTTCCACAATTTTCTTAACAATGGAAAGCCCTATGCCACTTCCACCTTTAGATGAATTTCTTGATGCATCTGTTCTGAAAAATCTCTCAAATATATTACCTAAATCTTTTGCTGCAATTCCTTTGCCATTGTCCTCTATCTCAACTCTAATAGAGTCAACTTCATCCAAAAGTCTTATATCTATAATTCCATGTTCTTTATCCATATACTTAACGGAATTACCAATTATATTATTAATGACCTTCTTTAACTGTTCCGGATCTGCAATTATCCTTGTTCCCGGCTCTAACAGATTAGAATAATTAAGTTCTATATTGTTGTTATCAAGATCCATACCAACTTCTTCTATACAATCATGGAAAAATTCAGATACATCTATTCTATGGAAGGTATATGGAATTCGATTTGTATCAATGCCTGAATAGTACGTCAGCTCATTAATAAGTCTATCCATCTCAATAGCCTTATTGTATATGGTCTTTACATACTTATCTCTTTTCTCATCTGTATCTGCTACACCATCTATGATGCCTTCAACATATCCCTTAATAGCTGTAATAGGAGTTTTTAAATCATGAGTTATATTACTAATCAGTTCCCTGTTCTTCTGCTCATTTTGAATTGTATCTTCCGAGCTTTCCTTAAGTCTTAATCTCATATCCTCATAGCTCTTATACAATTCACCTATCTCTCCACCAATCTCATCTCTTGGCAGGGCATAGTCAAAATTTCCCTCCGCTATGGAACCCATAGCTTCATTCAAACGTCTTATGTGAGTAAAAACTCCCTTATTGGTCCAGGTCGTAATAATAAGACTCATAAGAATAAGCGCCAAAATCAATGCAATGAATACCTGCATAAAAATTGGTCGCGGAACATAATCATCTCCCGATACTACAACTAGCGAAAACCCAAGCAAAGCTGTCAATATTGGAAATGACATCATTATCGCATATGTAATTGTAAGTCGCTTCTTTAACTTCATAAAAACAGTATATCACTTATAAAAATGTATAAAAGAAAGTATTTGGAATATATTTATTAAAAAACTATAAAAAAGTTTACGTGCACATAGATTTTTAACCTCTTATTATATGGCATATTTTCATAAATCGTATTATCATATAACCGTAATATTTAATCTTAAGGGGGTCATTATGGACAACAAAACAATAATTGCATTGATTATCATTTTCATTATCCACAGAATTGTTGTGGGTAAGGCTGTAAACAAGGTTCTTGCCTACAGAGGTTATTTCTATGACGACTGGTTCATCTGGGGACTTTTATTTGGTACTATAACAGTTCTTGTAGCAATGAGCAGACCTGATAACAATGCTAACTATATCAGACAGAAGAAAAACAGTAAGGTTCAGATTACATATCCTACAACTGAATGGAAATGTAGAAAATGTAAGAAACTCAACCCACCATATACAGGTACATGTAGCTGTGGTAATTCAAGAGAAGAAAATGATGCTCCAATCAGAGCCCTTCAGGCAAAGAGAGAGGCTGCAGCTTCTGCTTTGGCAAATGAAAAACTCAAGATGGATTCTGAACTTGATAATCTCTTAACTCTTTCAGCTTACAAAGACCTTATGGATAAAGGTGTTATTACGGCAGCTGATTTTGAAGAAAAGAAAAAAGATTTATTACCAACAACTGAAGAATAAAATAAAAAGAACGTTTCCGTTAAGGAAACGTTTTTTTTTAACTGTATAACTCATTTTTTCTAAGCGTTAATGTTCTGGCTAAAATCTTTGAAAGACCAATCGCATTGTCTTTATATTCTGGAACTGACATCCTGTCAAAATAATTTGTAATAGCCTTCTTCTCACAAACGTAATCCAGCAGATTTCCCTGATATAACAAATCATCCTCTAACAGATTCATCAAAGCATCCGGCTTATATGCGTATAATGGTTTCTCAAATTCCATACCCAGCCTTGTTAACAGATACATAATAAATTCTATACATGTAAAAGCTTTATATACTGACAAGCCTTTGGTCAGTGGATATGTCAAAACTGAAAACAGATTATACATATATTCTCTGTCTTCATATACAAGTCTGATAAAACCTGCTATATCATCATACTGTTCCTCTGTTACAGGTATTTTAAATATTGCAACATCAACATTCTGCACTTTATCCAGTGTAAATCTTGATATGTTTTCTTTTACAAGTTTACCCGTAAACAAAGCAGCATGCTTTTGTCTTCCAAATCCGTATAATTCCTGTAACCCCTCATCCAGTGCTATTGAAGCATGATTATACTTAATACCACCAACCGCTCTAATTGTTCTGGCAAAATTGGTGTATGTTTTGGATATAACTACATAAACATACTTTGTCATTTACTCTTTCCCCTAAAAGGCATTTTTCCAATGATAATCCTTATCACCGGTACCTTATTTATAATAATAGCACTAATCAACGACACTATACAAACCACTATTGTCTCAATCAGTACAATCCACCAATTTGGATTAAGACCATTTGTATATTTTGTCAGAACCAAGAGAATGTAATAGCCCTGGAGAATATAAATTCCCAAACTGTTTCTGCCAAATGCGCTTAGAACTGGCCATTTGTATCCAGGTAACAGCCTAGTAAGCTTATCAAACAACAAAATAAAGAATATACTTCCGACAAAACCAATTATCATTCTGTACATATCAATCACAGTCTGCTTAATCAGTGTCGCCCTTGATAATCGATAACCTGATCTGTAGATAAATGCCATGTCATTATAGAATATAAATAATATTGCAAATATGACAGCAACAGTCCCTATTACAATCCGACTCTTTTCCTTGTACATTTTACATAGCTTTTTGGCTGACTCATTTTCCAACAGCTTTTCCTTATACATATTCGTATAAAATGCGCCTATATAATATGGCATCAGATATTTGTATACTCCAAGGTTCATATTGTCTGTTATTACAAATAAGCCAAGAAAACCTATTGCATACAAAATCACATTATCCTTAAGATAAAAATGCATAATAAACACAATGACAAGGCAAATAAGTATCGCCCATAAAAACCATATATTTGTAAAAAAGTATCTTACAAACTGTGGTAATAATTCTGAAAATGGGGCATTCTCATTTCCAAGATTAATATTAATCAAATAGCCTCTTGCAAATTCAAATAATGTCCAAAAGAAAATTGGAAAAATATATAAGAAAGCTCGCTTCAACAAAAATATCCATTGTTTCTTTCTGTTTCCTTCAATCTTTTTAAGACTATAATAAGCAAACCAGCCTGCAAGCAGCATAAACAATGGCATATGAAAACTGTAAATAAACTGATACAGCTTATTAAACCAGTACATGGAATTATTAAAATATTCAAGACCATTTCCCTGTTGTATGCAGTGTCCAAGAATTACTGTAGTGATTGCAAATCCCCTTATAACGTCTGCTAATATATTCCTTGAATTATCTTTCATTGCTTTTTTCTCCGTTGCAATTTCCTGCCGGGTATGTCATACTGTTATTGCGTCAAGTGAATTGACAGTAAGTGAGGTAAAATCATGGCAGGTTCATTTTTAATATTAGGCGGTGGCCTTTTAATAATTGTAATTGCTGTTGTTATCAGCGTTGTTTCCAGTGTTGTTTCTACTATCGCCAGCTTTATTGGTATGAAGGGTGACGACGAAGATTAATTATTAATCTTTCAATTTCATTATTTGTTTTTATCAAGCAGACTAGCTCTTTGTATTGCTGAACTTCCATATCGTTTTCGTATGGAGTCCATAGCATCATCACAGCGCATCTGCTTTTTTCTTTCTTCGCTTTCAAAAAGACTCATCTGCTCGTATTCGTCTTCTTCTGCTACTGTTACTCCAACACCTAACAGTCTTACGCAGGTATCTTTGGTCCAGAATTCATCTACCAAATCACAAACTGCATCATATATTTCTCCAGTGATATCTGTTTTTCTATCCAGAGTTTTTTGTCTGCTTAGCTTTTTAAACTCACTGGTAGTAATCTGAAGGCTAACGCATTTGGCCATGACCTGATCATCTCTAATCCTTGCTGCAAGAGTTTCTGTAAGCGACAGTAATGTCTGCTTAGCTTCATGCGTATCTGTTATATCATGAGAAGCAGTGTGACTATGGCTATAGCTTTTTCTAGCTGCATCTAAATCTCCTAAATCTATATCTTTTCCATTGGCATAATCTCTTAAAATAATACCCTGGCTTTTAAAATATGGAATAAGTAGTGAATCCTCGGCCTTAGCTAGATCTCCAATTGTTTTTATCCCAAGTCTGTTAAACTTTTCTGCTGCTGACCTGCCACAAAACAATAAATCTCCTATTGGCAACGGCCACATCTTAGTAGCTATTTCATCCGGAAAACAACTGTGTACCTTGTCTGGTTTTGAGAAATCTCCAGCCATTTTTGAAAGCAGAAAATTGATGGAAACACCAATATTTACTGTAAATCCCAGTTTTTCCTTTATTTCATCTTTTAATTTATAGGCAAACTCTACAGGATCACCATACATTTCCTCATAGCCTTCAAACACAGCCCAGGCTTCATCTATGGAAAATGGTATCAACTGATCTGTATAGTTATTAAGTAGTTCCCTTAATTTTCTTGAGCATTGGCTGTACCATTGCATATCTGGTGGAACTAATACAAGATCAGGGCATTTTCTTAAAGCCTGCGCTATTGGTTCCGGAGTATTAATTCCATACTTTTTAGCCTCTGTTGATCTGGCTAATATTATTCCGTGTCTGGATTCTCTGTCTCCTCCTACTGCACTTGGAATTGTTCTTAAATCTACAGCGTTGGGATCACTTTTTAATATTTTTAACGCACTCCAGCTTAAAAATGCACTATTAACATCTATATGAAATACATATCTGTGTAGCTTTCTCATGAACTCTCTTTTGATTATAAAAAATGACTAGCCCGCGATTTGGGCTAGTCATATTATAACATAACGTATTTTATAATGTGCTGATTATAGGTATTAAATCCTATGCTTTCTCATTATAATGAAGCATCAAGATATGCCTTCTGCTCTTCTGTAAGTGTATCAATCTTCTTTCCTAAGAACTCAAGCTTTCTTGCTGCAACATCCATATCAACATCTGTAGGAACATCAACTAACATGCTTTCCATCTGTCCCTGATGCTCAACAAGATATTTAGCAGACAGAGCCTGAATAGCAAAACTCATATCCATAATCTCTGCTGGATGTCCATCACCTGCTGCAAGATTAACAAGACGTCCCTCTGCAATTACGCATAACCACTGACCTGTTGGAAGCTTATATCCCATAATATTATTTCTCATAAGCTTACTTTCAACAGCCATTGCTCTAAGTCCAGCCATATCTACTTCACAATCAAAGTGTCCTGCGTTAGTAAGAATAGCACCATCCTTCATTACTGCAAAATCATCTGTTGTGATTACCTTGTCGCAACCAGTTACTGTTACAAAGAAATCACCAATCTTAGCAGCATCGTTCATAGGCATTACTTCAAATCCATCCATTACTGCTTCGATAGCCTTAATTGGATTAACCTCAGTAACGATAACCTTTGCACCAAGACCCTTTGCTCTCATGGCAACGCCCTTACCACACCAGCCATAACCTGCTACTACAACGTTCTTTCCAGCTACGATAAGATTTGTTGTTCTGTTAATACCATCCCAAACAGACTGACCTGTACCATATCTGTTGTCAAATAAATGCTTACAATCTGCATTGTTTACTCTTACCATTGGGAATCTGAGTTCACCCTTCTTATTCATGGCTTCAAGTCTGATGATACCAGTAGTTGTTTCCTCACATCCACCAATAACATTTGGAATAAGGTCAACAAACTCTGTATGCATCATATGAACAAGGTCACCACCGTCATCAATAATAACGTTTGGTCCAACCTCAAGAACCTTACGGATATGTGAGTTATATTCCTCTTCTGTTGCATTGTACCATGCAAATACATTAAGTCCTGCCTCAACAAGGGCTGCTGCAACATCATCCTGTGTTGAAAGTGGGTTAGAACCTGTTACATACATCTCTGCACCACCGGCTGCAAGAACCTTACAAAGGTAAGCCGTTTTAGCCTCAAGATGTACAGATAATGCTACCTTCTTTCCTGCAAAAGGTTTTGTCTCACTAAACTCTTTCTCAAGCATGCGAAGAAGATCGCAGTTTCTTTTGACCCATTCAATTTTTCTTTCACCTGATTCGGCCAAATTAATGTCTCTGATAATGCTTTCCATTTTTGTTTCCTCCATTATTAATTAACATTATTCTACAGCCGAATTTTTAAGGATGGTCGTCTGTCCTATCATCCTGTATATAAAGCAATTTGCTTTCTACCTAATCGAGTCGGTTTCTCATTTCCCCTTTAAAGAAGCTTTCTATATTCTTGTATATCTCATCCATACAACGTGTTCTTGCTTCAACACTTGCCCATGCCATATGAGGGGTAATGATAAGTCTTCTACTATCTTTATACTGTACAAGAGGATTATCCACACTCATAGGCTCGCGAGACAATACATCCAATCCTGCACCGCCAATCATCTCCTCAGACAATGCTGTGTATAGAGCCTGCTCATCCACGATAGGGCCTCTTGCGACATTGACTAGTATAGCAGATTTTTTCATCTTCTTAAAGGCATCGAGATTCATAAGTCCTCTTGTTTTGTCAGTAAGTGGACAATGAATAGATATAATATCGCTCTGAGAAAGAAGAGTCTCAAAATCTACCCTTTCATACTTATCTGAGCAGTTATTACCTGAAGCAGAATAATAAATCACTTTACAACCAAAAGCATCTGCTACCTTGGCAACACCTTTTCCTATGTTACCAAGACCTATAATTCCCCAGGTTTTTCCTTCAAGCTCATTATATTTTTCGTCAAAGTTTGAAAATCCTGCTGCCCTACAATATTCACCAGACTTTACGTATGTGTCATAATAACTGATTCTTTCTAATACATACAATGCGAGTGCAAATGTATGCTGAACAACTGCTGGTGTTGAATATCCTTTAACATTACAAACAGCTATTCCACGACTTCTTGCATATTCAATGTCAATGTTGTCATACCCTGTTGCTGTAACACACAATAATTTAACATTTGGAGCCGTCTCCAAAATGTCTTTATTCATAATTGTCTTATTAAAGATAACAATATCTGCATCCTTAATATATTCTTTACTCTCTGCAGATGAGCAGGAATTGTGCTCTTCAAGTTCTCCAAAGTCCTTAAAAATAGATACATCAATATCAAATCCGATTGTATTTCTGTCCAAAAAAACTGTTTTCATAAACTTAACCTTAATTTTACCTTAATTTTTTTTAAGATTTCTCTTGTGTTATTATCTCTCATGTAGTAATATATAGTTAGCGAGGGAAGGAGGTAGCCGTGAAAGCACGTAACAATAAGGGTTTTTCTTTAGTGGAATTAATAGTTGTTATTGCTATTATGGCTATTCTTGTAGGAATGTTAGCCCCACAATTTATAAGATATGTGGAACGCTCTCGTATGTCAACAGATATTCAGAATATCGGTCTCTTATGTCATACAGTAGAAACTTTTGCAGCGGATGTTGATACACATAAGATACAAATTCCTGATGAAAATGCTATAATATTAAAGAAAGATGAACACACTCCTGTTGATACTATTAAAGCTGCTTCAGATAGTTCTTACTGGGGACTTTCACTTGAAAATGCAGGTATTACAGAGATTTATCTAAGATCCAATGCATGGTTTGCAGACGGACAGGATTCAATCACTATTACCGCAAAGAAGCTCAACGATATGCCTGTATTTACTGAATCAGGATTAAAGCCTGGATTAAGTATACTTAACGGTGATCCAATAGCTGATTAATATTGCAAGATAACTAGCTTCTGCCGGGCTAGATGTCTCTATACATTAAAACTTTAGCGCCTTCTTATGAAGGCGCTAATTTACATTTATGGACATAATAAAAGCCTGTGATAATTCACAGGCTTTTTCTGTACTACTTTAACTGTTCTTTTATTGCTACTAATTCTTCTGGAGTTGGAGAAGTTGGCTCCCAAAGAATATGCTGGCCATCTCCCTCATACCTTGGAATAAGATGCATATGAAAATGAAATACTGTCTGACCAGCAACTTCATTGTTATTCTGGACAATATTAAAACCATCTGCTCCAAGCTTTTCTGTCATCTGAACAGCGAGCTTTTTAGCCAACTTAAATACTTTACCAGCTGTTTCTTCTGGAAGCTCATAAAGGTTCTTGTAATGTTCCTTTGGTAAAATAAGCGCATGTCCCTTTGTTGCTGGACCCATATCAAGGATTACTTTAAAATCCTCATCCTCATATATAGAATTGGTTGGAAACACTCCATTGGCAAGCTTACAAAAAATACAATCGTCTTTCATACTAATATCCTCTTCTTGGTATTGATTCTAAATCATTATTTCATGAAGGTATATAACTCATCTAAAGTTCTAAGAATCTTAAAATCGCCCTTCATCTTCATATTACCGGCCATAAAGGCTCTTTGGAATGTCATTCTTCCTGCTACGATTTCCTGAAGAGTTTCATCTGATAAGTTAATTTCAACATCTGCATTAACTGGAGCCTCCAGTGAATACTGCGCTTCTGCTCCATCTATCTTTATTCCAATTGTTTTCTTACCTGAAACAATTTTATAGCTTCCCTTAAAACCTGGTACAGGCTGGTAATTACTCTTAAAGGAGTTAATATAATTCTCGCTTTCAGTAGGCTCCTTGCCCATCATGCCCTTAAACATTCTGGCAAGATCCTGAATATCCTCTTTCTGACGCTGAACATAACTGTCATCTGCTGCATACTGAGATAACTGTTCAGATTCCTGAGGTGTAAGATCTGTATTAGTCGATACAGATACCATCTGCTTAACAGCCTGATTACTAGCTGGAAAGCTTACTATCTTCTGCTTGATTGTACGATATACATTCTCAGCTTTCTTCTCAATGAGTGTTGTATATCTGTCATCCAATTCCAAAGAAACTGTATCCGCTATGTATCCACATATTCCCGAACAAGGAAGTCCTCCAAGAATCTCCCATGCAGTAGAAAGATTTAATTTGCCTTCTCTTTCTCCATAGGTTGTAGACATTACAATTGGGCACATATATATCTTAGAAATCTTTTCTTTGTCACCATACAGCCAGCATGCATCTAAAAACTGCTGCATGTATCCACCTATTCCATACCACTCAACAGTTGTGGCAAGAATAATTCCGTCTGCATCCTTAAGAGTCTGAGGAAGAGTTGTAATATTAGCTCTTTGTTCACAAAGCATATATCTCTCAACCTTAACATTAAGTTCTTCCAATACGCTTTGCATCTTATCTATAACATACAGTGTAGGATCATCCATCAATCCTCTTCCACCATAATAAATATTAACTTTCACTTTCTGCTTTTCCTCCTCTCGGACACAATAAAGCTGTTATAACAAAACCTGTTATTAATCCACCTATATGAGCTGCAAAGTCAACATGAGGTGTTGCAAAACTACTATACACACACAAGCCAAGCATAACCAGTAATCGCTTCGGATCAACATTCAAACCCTTTGTTTTCCTTAATACCAGATAAGCTACGGCTCCTATTATTCCATATACTCCACCAGACGCTCCAACAGATACATATCTTGCTCCTGAAAGCATCTCATACATATATGATACCACATTTCCCATGATACCTGAAAGAAGGTATATAACAGCATATTTAACCGAACCGGTTTTGTGCTCAATCATTTCTCCCATGAAATACAGAAGAATCATATTACCGGCAAGATGCTGTATTCCACCATGTAAAAACATGGCAGTTAAAAATCTGTATATCTCACCACTTCCTACCAGTTCATAATCCATCTGGCCAGATGCGATAAATGCGTCACCTATCACATAACATGCAAGATATATAATTGAATTAACAACTACAAGAATAACTGATACAGGAGATGGTTTTTTCTTCTTTCTTTTTTCATAAACCTCTTTCTCCTGTCTACTCATGAGTCTGTCACTAATAGCAGTAACATCCCCTGACTGCAATAACGCCTTTGTCTCTGACAGCCATCCTGATAGTTCAGCTTTTAATCCATAGAAATCTTCCACACGATTAAAGTTATCGGCCAGAATTAGTTCCTTTTTATCTATGAACCAGCACATATACTCATCCTGCATCAGGGACAATGCATTAGTCAAATTATCATAGAAAACAAGTGTCATGATATGCACATCACCATTGGCTGTTTCAAGAGCCATTTTTTTCTGTTCTTCAACAGTTGCACAATCAATCTGACTATCTTCTTTGTAATCTATTACCTGAAGTATATTGGTACAGTTACTTTCTTCTTTACAATATTCTGTTATCTGCTCGCATTTTGTCTTACAGGCCACATAACCCTGATCCTGAAGATATTTATCTAATAACTTGACTACCATACTATCTGAAAAAAGGACAACTACATTTGCTGTCCTTTTTAGTCTTTCTACTATTTCTGTTCTTCTTCGTCTCTATTGAGAGAACATTCCTCTATAAGCTTCATAATTGACTTGATTGAATTCATCTGTCCACTGCCAATCATGGTGCTAATATATTTGTCACGGTTTTCATATACTTCATTGACCGCTTCAACTATTGAAATTGGATCAACATCCTCTTCTCTCATTACAAGACTGAAACCCTGTCCTTCGAATGAAGCAGCATTTAATATCTGATCTCCTCTGGTTCCAACAGATAAAGGAATAAGAATGTTAGGCTTATTAAGTGCAAGCAACTCACAAATAGCATTTGCACCTGCTCTCGAAATAACCACATCAGACATGGCAAATACATCTTTAAGTTCAGCTTTAATAAACTCAAACTGCTTATAACCTGGAACAGATAATCTAAGATTATCCATCTTATCTTTTCCACAGATATGTACTATCTGGTACTTTTCAAGGAGTTTATCAAGTGCTTCTCTAATAACCTCATTGACTGACTGTGCCCCCTGTGAACCACCAATAACCATGATTACTGGTTTGCTATCGTCAAAGCCACATAATTTATATCCAGCTTCCTTACTACCCTGTGATAATTCTACTCTGATTGGAGAACCCGTAAGTACAGCTTTTTCTGCTGGAAGCTTTGACAGAGTCTCTGGGAAATTGCAACATATCTTAGTTGCGACAGGAACACACATCTTGTTGGCAAGACCTGGTGTCATATCTGACTCATGAATTACACATGGAATCTTAAGATCTGCTGCCGCACGTACTACAGGAACAGATACAAATCCACCTTTACTGAATATAACATCAGGCTTTATAGTCTTTAAAAGCTTCTTTGCTTCTGAATATCCTTTAAGAACACGAAATGGATCTGTAAAGTTCTTTAGATCAAAATATCTTCTGAACTTTCCTGTAGAGATACCATGGTACTCCACATCAAAATCTGCCATCAGTTTTTTCTCTATACCATCGTATGAACCAATGTAATCGATTACATATCCGGCTTCTTTAAGAGAAGGAAGTAGTGCAATATTAGGAGTTACATGTCCTGCAGTTCCACCACCTGTTAATACGATTCGCTTCATGCAAATGCCTTCTTTCTAATATCTAATGAAATAGGCGTATGCTAGGTCGCATACACATATGAAATTATATCAGATATTAAGGACATAAACCACTTATTTTATATCACTACTCTCAACGAAACATTGCCCAACACTATTTCAGAACCCTGATATATGCGCTTTTCCTCTCCAGGATGCAATCTCTCACCATCCACAATTGAACCATTTGTGCTATTCAAATCAAATATAATCCATTCATGATTACGATTAATTATTTTTGCATGTATTCTGCTTACACTTGAATCTTCTATCAGACAGTCAACTTCTTCTTTCATTTTTCCAATAACTATTGGAAATGATTTCATACTAAAAAACTTATCTTCTCCTTTTTCTTTCCATTCAAGTCTGCAACCAGACTTTTTCTCATTTGCAGATTCTTGTAATACTACTGTTTCTTCATCTTTCCAGTAATCCTCAACCTTAACAGGCTCCATAGGTATTACAAAATCGTCTTCATTATATTGTTTTATTGCCAGAATAATATTTTTTACCCATACAATTAACGATACTATTGCCGCAACAGATATACTAATTATGCAATAAACAGAATATATGCTGTTTTTTAATAAGCATATATAGAGTATGAGTATAAAAAATGTTAATACCGTTAATGATATTGGTAGAATCCAATTCACGTCATTAACTTCTTCTGTGTTGTCTTCATCTATCAACGGCTCTGAGTCATCCTGATATGATGTATTTATATTTTCTGATTTTTTATGGATTATACTTTCCTTTTGAATAACATTAAGAAACATGGATATTGAAAATGTTTCTGCAGTCGACATTCTATAAAACTGATATGCAATTTGAACACAAATATCATCCTTTCTGTTAATTCGCTGTAACAAAAAATCTGCCAGAGAGTAATATCTGTTTCTATAATCCACTTCCAATCCAGGTATATATAATAGTTTTAATTCCCCTGAATAAATGTCTCTGTATATATACTGTGGGTCAATATAATAATAGGATTCATCTAACAAATACCTGTTTCCACACGTGTATATGTTCTGTATTTCTTCAAATAAGTTTTGTAATTCGTTGGTATCAATATATTTATTCTCAAATTCCTTTCTAAGCGATATCATATTGGTAACCTCATACATGAGATATTTCTTACTTCCTTCATAAGAGATACGACATGATAAATGTCCTCTGATTGAATTATCTGTAATCATTCTTACCAAATATTCACTATCATTATTAAAGCAATATTCAACTACTATATAATACTTTCCAAATTCCTGCTTTAACTGTATTTCAGCCATAATTCCTCACCTAATATACATTTCTTATTAACCATACTGGGTCAATTCTTTTACTTTCTGCTTGCCTGTCTGATAAATAGACATCATTTTCCTGCATCAATATATTTACTGTTTTGTTTTCAATTGATGTACTTGCACTAACACCAATTGTTATCGCTCCAACACTAACCGTCGCTTCTTTCTGATACTGAAACAACTGATTATCAAGAAGATCATTTACATACTTCTCAACCTTGTTCCGAATCTCGCTATCCTTCATATCCATAAGCTGACATCCACGCAATGCCGCAATATAACAATCCTGATATATAACGCAATTGTTATATATATAGAATGACCAATAAATCACAATTATTAAAATCACAACCATTAATGGTACTAAAAACGAAGCTTCTACTGTCAGATAGCCTGCTATATTTAGTTCTCTCTTCTTCATGTTATACACCTGCTGAAACTACGATATGTCCTAATGCAATATAGAAAATATATGGAATCTTTTTTGATTTTTCCTGTCTCAGGATATAATATGTGGACACAATTCCTGCACTTATAGCAGTAATTGTAAGCGCAGTATAGCTTTGCGAGATATTAAGGCATAGTTCCGACATAATAAGTGCAATTCCATCCCCCAAAGCCACCTGATTTGAATTAATGATATGTAGAAAAATAAAAATCAAGCCTGGCGTTATTCCTATAACACACTCCAGGACTGTCCGTTCCTTTGTAATACAGCCAGCAACTGTACTACTAATCCCAAAGACTATTCCCAGTTCCAGAACTTTAACTGGTACTTCAAGATACTTTATGTCTGTTACTGCAAGCAACACAAACAAACCTATAATAATCATGTTGATTATCGCCATCTCAGCCTCCACATTCGCTACATGCTGTTCTACCATCAACCGCTGACAATTTCACCGCCCTAACAGTCCTTTTTAATCCACTGCAGTTTGCATTACTATGGTATTTATCACCCTCACCCGTAATAAATAACAATCCTGAACTCTGACCTCCACATTTCTCACATGCATAATACCTGGCTCCACTGTTATTTCTTTTTACATCTATTTCATTCGTACCTACTACTTCTATGTTAATCTTTAGATGACTGCACCCCCTGTTTTTATGATAAGAATATCCATAGTTTGTAATATAAACATATTCCTCTGTTTCATTCGATGATGTACTTGTATTAACATCATAACCTGTCCACTTTCTGTAGGTCATATAGGCTACTGTTGACGCTGAATTATAACCTATTTCTTCAAACCACGGAATTATCGGAACTATTTTCGAACACGATACTTCTTCACTTCCTGAACCTTCTGCCACGAAGCACATATAGCTTTCCAATCTAACAACCTGTTGAGCCTGACTCAATTTCTCACCATACCGATTAAATATGTTAATAATCGATATCAAATTAACCATAAAAAATATGAAAATAGGAATTGCTAATGCTGCTTCAACCGTTATCCCTGCTGGAATAGTAGTACGGGAGATGGGCGACATCCTTTTTGAATAATTGTACGAGATATATGTGTTGTCTGTGTATGCAACTGATGTGAAAACAGATTGTGCTTGAAGAGTTAAAGTGTTTTTATCATAAGTTTCTACGTAGTGGGAGTCATGTTTAAAATTAATTATTTTCAAAAAGGACATCGCCCATCTCCCCTTTCTTTATCACCTGTAAGAGAATCCTCGCTCAATACTGTACCCTTGACCATATATTCCAGAAACGTTTACTTCTGCATATAACTGATATATCAGATTATTTACACAGAACTGACTATTCCCTGACGTGAGCCTGATATCCATCTCCATCACATCCATAAGTCTCATATTCTGTTCTTCTTTATTTTGTAACAATATAAATCCATGAATAAAATCTTTGTAACCTATATTTCCCGTTGGAATCTTATAGTCATCAAGATGTGATTTAAAGTTGGCAATCTGCTCTATAGGAGTGTTCCATTCAGACTCGGTTTTTACTGCCGAAAGCTTATGTCCATCAAAAAGAATGCGCATATCTTTTGCACTTTCAGCATAAGCCCAGGCAAGAAGAATAGATGTTTTCACTGCTTCAATTAATTCTGGCTGACCAATCGCAGTTGTCGCTACAGTAGCTAGTTCCATTGCCTGTTGCTGTTTTGTTGCACATTGGTATATATGAGAAACATTAACCAGATATCTTGCTTTAAATATTTTTTCTGCTATATTTTCAAGATTCTCAATGTCGCCATCCTTTCCAGCAATAAGATACTCAAGTTGATAATTTAGGCAAGCGCCTGTTTTTTCTTTATCTTTGTAGGCTAATTTATCAAATAAATAATCATAATACAGTGCTATATCAACTGCCCCATATGGTGATTCCTGATTACCGTACAGACCTACTCCTTCTTTATAATTTCGATTACTAATCAAATTCTTAGTGTTTGTTACATTAGTTGATAATGCACTTAAATCTTTGCATGCATAATATAATGCGCTATTGGACGAAAGATGATCTACCGCATCTGCAGGATTGCTTATTCCCACCTGTTCCTCTTGGGGAAGATTTGCATTATACATATTTACTATTTCGTCTATTTCTCCATCAACATCTGTTCTCTTATTGTCGTAATTCTCATACTTATCTTCATATTCATCATCTATGGGGTTCATAGTATCATTAGAAAAAAGATTAATTCCTTTTTTGTGTTTCATGTACTGTGCAATCTGATACCTAAGTACTTCTCCTTTATTATCAGAAGCAAAACTGATTCTGTTAAATGAGCAATTGTCTGCCTTTAATCCTGTTATATCCAGAGTCGTATCATTGCCTGAAAAATTCTTATTCATATACGAGAGTAAATGTTCTTTTGTATTATTTACATCACCCGTACCCCCATATGAATCATCTATAAACAACAATCCATATTGCTTTAACATTTCACGATGATACTCCGCAAATATGCTACTTATTCCTGCATCCATAACACATTCAGTTTCCATTCGGCTAGTCTGATGTCTTGCAGCACTTATAACTGTAGTTACAAATATCATCATTATCCCAAGCATCAGTGATAAATACACTGTTACATATGCATCTGTCTTAGTCTTCATCAGATAGAATTTGCCTGAGAATTAATCTTCTCGAATATTGTATTAACAAGACTTGTCAGCTGAGTCTTAAAAATAATAACTAAACCTATCAATACCACCAAAAAGTCTACACGCCACTCAGAAGATAAGAAAACATAAGGCTTTATACACAAAACACAATTTATTTACTGTTATGTTTTTACATAAATAAAAAGCTCCAAGAGCTATCATCACCCTTGGAGCCAAACTAATAATTTTATTCCCCTATACTACCGGAATCGCATCCATCCATTCCGCTTTCCCTTTTTTATTTTTGTCGAGTACACAGTCCCACATAGTTCCATCCTCAACCTTTTCAAAATCCAACTTGGACTTCTTAGGATTATAAATCTCCTGACCATCAACCACATGCCTGAATGCAAACAGGCGGTACTTATTCCCCTCGTCATCACTGAAGTGTGCAACAAGTGCCGGATTATATCCTCTGTTGTACCAAGTTCTAAAATCTAATCTTAATCTATATGTCCCCACTTCCTTTATGGTTTCATACATTTCTGCTCCTGAATTTGCTAACTCTTCTCCTGTTGTTAAAACACCGTACTGATTCATTTTAAGTTCTCCCTTCTACTTATAAATTACTGATAAATGCCAATGCATCATCATAGTTACTATCATTGCCAGAATCAGGACCCCTACTATCCTCTTCAACGACAAATCCGGTCACCATTAATCGGTTTGCAATTTTGTCCGCCAATGCATCCACATCTATATCACTATTTGCTGTATCTTTTCCTATATAATTAAGTACAGCTGCTACTACCATTTTTCTCGTACTATCAAATCCATATTTCTTATGTTCTTGTAATGCTCCCCAGACCTTCATTTCATCCGGTGAGTCTTCATATAATCGAAGTGTCGTTTGGATCATCTTAAGCACCTGCCTTGTACTGGTGGCGTAAGAGTGCTTCATATCCCTTTGCATTTATAGATACATCTTCAACAATTCGTACATTTCTCGTTTCCTTCAAGAAGTTCTTTATAATAGTTGCGCCACCACCAATGAATACGAATTCTGTCAGTTCAAAGCTAAATTTCAATGCTCTCAGGTTATTCATGATATCATCAACATATCGGTACAACCCATCCTGGATTATTTTCAAATATTCAGGATTTATATTGCTAGTTCCCTTCATCATTACTTCCTTAATAATCGTTTCACCGGCTTCCTCATTGAACTTCTGTCTGAGGCGTTCATCAATCTCATTCATACAGGTAATCGCTCCCATGGCTAAGCTTTTACATCTTGCAACATCCGGACGACCATTTATTATAGGAAGAATATCTACTGTCCAACTACCCATATCGATAACAACCGTTGATGCCCTGAATTCTCCCATCATACCTATAACACCTGCATATCCCTGGGGATATACATCCACGCTTACTAAGAAAACCGAATATGATTTACCTTCATATCTGAAGTTAAGCCGACGATTCTTCAGCATATAATTTGCATATTCTTCTTTTTCCGCTCCCATCCTCGTAAGCGGAAGTCCAATTCCAAGTCTGACATTTGCAGTTGTTATATGATCCTGTTTCATCTTTTCTGCCAGTCCGGCCATCGTAAGAACCAGTGTGTTCTCATTTTCCGTTTTGCTTTTTTGTATATCCATTTTAGGGTTTCCGACAATATAGTATTTGCCATTCCATTCAACACACCTATCAAGCATGGACGGTTCCACTGTCATTTCCCTGACTCCTGACGAGAACACCACATCGCCAATCTTGGTATTTCCATTTCCTACATCAATTCCATAATATTTTTCGCTCATTTGATTCCCTCCTATAGATTTCTCAGCATATTCAAATCTGATGCATTCTGAGCCTTTCGTAATCTATTCAATTCCTTTTCCATTTCTGCAATCTGCATATCCTTTTGTAATAATCGCTTCTTCAACAATTCCACTTCCTTAATGAGCGACCTCTCAATAATCTGTTTCTGAGGTCTTACAAGCTCTGTGCCTGTTTGTAGCTTCCTGGCATTCTTCAATTCTCTGCTCACAACATCATTTGTATAAAAGAAGCTTCTTGAAAGACCTGTGCTTCTCACGAGATCACACACCATTATTTCTTCATTATTGGATAGCATCCTGCGAATCTCTAATATTGCTCTATCTTCCTTTTCTTTACTTTCAGCTAAATTCTGCTGAACCATAACATCGTAATTATTCAAAATATCACCACACTTTCATAAGTTCCTTTAACCTGTCATCCATCTGTTTTCTAATACTTTTAGTTTCGCTGGTCATAATATCATTGCTGATTTTTCGGTAATGATGAACACTGCTTGTATTAGCATGTCCAAGTA
The DNA here is from genome assembly GCA_045627645.1 of Lachnospiraceae bacterium. Taxonomy (GTDB): domain Bacteria; phylum Bacillota; class Clostridia; order Lachnospirales; family Lachnospiraceae; genus Colinaster. The sequence goes on along the minus strand of JAZQOC010000020.1, from coordinate 1,672 downwards.
ACCTTGCTATTGTTTCATCACTTTCATGTAAATCTGTGAGTCGCTTTCCGTAATTATGTCTGAATATATGTGTTCCCACTCCGAACAATTTCCCTGAATCATCACACAGATTATTTTCCTGAACCATCGCCATCAACTGATATTGCAATCGCGAATACTGCATTGGCTTATCCGGATCCGAATCAGACACAAATACATATTCCCTTTTGCCATATTTACTGTTGGTGTAATCTATTGATTTTTCAATAAGCCTTTTTACATCTTCATTTATAGTTTTTTCATATGCTTTTCGTGATTTAATCTGATATATCCTAATCATCAACCGACCATCTTCATCCCGGGAAATGCAATCCTGTCTAAGTGTTAGAGTTTCGGATATTCTTGTTCCTAGTAACTGATGTACAAACATCAATCTGGCAATTTGTTCATCCCTGGCAACAACCGCATCATTGAACCTTTTAATTTCTGCATCCGAGTAGTACTTGTACAAAGTATTTGGCGTGAAGCTTATATCTTCAGATTGGAACAATCTCGCCAATATTTTGTTATCCATAATTCGTCCAGCTGTCTTAAATACTGTCTTCAAATGGCTTAATTCTTTACAGTAATTCTTTCTGCCGGTAGCTTCTGTATATGTATGAATCAGATAACGCTCTAACACTTCCCTATCAACATCATTTAATGAATCAATTTCTGGATATTCATTTGCCAGAAATCTGCTGAACCGTTTTATTGAAGTTATCTCCGCAAATACAGTTCCTATGGCTTTCTGCTGTAGGTGTACATATAACACCTGCTTTACTTCTTTTCTTAATGGAATCTGTGATATCGCTATAAAGGATATACTTCTATATGCTCTTGTAGGATCTCCCCTAATATCAAAATCCAAACCATCAAGTATCCATTCATCGCTGTCATAATTAAATTTGTTTTCATCTGCTTTATTAAAGTAGTTCCATATTTTAAGCACATATGAGATAACATCGTTCCTTACAACGGAATCCTTACCCGTTGCAGTTTTCATTCTTTTTTGTACTAAAGGCTTTCCATTTTTCATGAGCCATAGTTTCAATTTTCTTGTAAGTTCATCAGCATCGACACCTACAAAGGTTTTCATCTCTGGGCATGTATCTTGTACAAATTTACAAGTCTGGTTAAAAAGATTGAATTCTGCTCGTATGGATAGACAATTAACTTGTGTTCCCCTGTATCTGATAAATAATTCCATTTCCTTAGCCAAATCAGCATTCTTAATTCTGCCAAGATCAAATCCCCTGCCTGGCTTTACCAATGGATGATTTTTCATTTCTTCAGATGCATTTTTATAGCAATCCAATTCTTCCAATTTTATTTTTTCTGCCATCACCATATCCTCTCTAATGCGCCAACTCCTACATGCCTTATACCAACATCTCCAATTTCACTACAGTCTGGATCCGTCAGATTCCAACCGTATGCCAGTACACATCCTTCATCCAAAAAATCTTCGTACATCATGGATTCTGATGCTATCTTGGGGCATATTAGGAAATTGATTATTTCATAATCTCCAAGTTCACCAACAACCACATGATAGAATATGGAATTCTTATATTTTTTCTGTAGCTGTTCCAACTTCCTTTTCATCGCAGGACTCATATCTGTAACCGCTCCATTTATGGAACACATCACA
>JAZQOC010000019.1:0-4819 GCA_045627645.1 Lachnospiraceae bacterium | reverse complement strand
CATCTGACCACATCTGGAGTTGTCCATCAAGCCATTCTGTAAAACCTTGAATTGCATTTAGCTCTCCATCAGCCCAGGAATCATCAACTGATACAATATCACCTAACTGATCATACGCCTTTTTTGAAAGACAATTTATTGAACTTTCGATGATCTCATAAGCCTTAAACTTTAATTTTTCACATTTAATTGAAAAATTTAACGCAACAAAATCATTGTGATTTCTGAAAAGTTGTTGCAATGACTTTTGCAGAAGGAGGTATTTTATGTGATATGATTCGATGTGATTACTATCTGCGGTTAGGAGTCTAATGAGTAATTACAATCGAATAACATTTAAGGAAAGAGTGAGGATTGAAGCTGGAATATATGCTCATGAATCCTTTAGTAAGATAGCTAAGGATTTGGGACGAAGTACATCCAGTATTACAAGAGAGGTAAAACAAAATCGAATAAAGGTAAAGATGCCATACCTGCTTGGTAAAGATTGTATATTTGCAACAAACTGTGCCAAGAAAAATATGTGTGGAGATGAGTACTGCAGCCGTAAATGTCGGTTGTGCATGGATTTTGACTGTACAAAGGTATGTGATAGGGTTAGGAACCATGAGTGTTCTCGATACCTTACAGCCCCATTTGTATGTAGCACTTGCAGTGAGAAGAACAAGAAGAAATGCATATATGATAAGTATTATTACATTGCCGAAAAAGCAGATGCGAAAGCAAAAGAGACACGCTCTAAAGCCCGTGAAGGGATTAGACTTAGTCAGGAAGAACTGCAGAAACTGGATGAAATCTTATCTCCATTGCTACTTCAAGGGCAACCATTATCACATATCTGTAATACACATACTGACGAGATCAAAGTTTCAGAAAGAAGTATCTACAATTACATTGAAGCAGGTGAATTGACAGTCTGTAACTTAGACTTAAGGCGAAAGGTTAAGTACAAAAGACGTCGTAAAAAGCAGACAGAGAATAAATGTAATAAGTTTAATTATCGTCAGGGCAGGACTTTTGAAGACTACAAGAAGTATATGGAGGAACATCCGGAAACACCTGTAGTCGAGATGGATACAGTTCGTGGGTTAAGAACAAAAGAACAAGTGCTGCTAACAATTATGTTTAATAAGAATTCAATAATGCTGATGATTCTTATTGAGGATGAAACAATGGAGGCGGTAATTGAAGCGTTTGATATGCTTACAAAGGCACTTGGAATCAGGCGTTTCAGAAAGCTGTTTCCAGTGATACTTACTGACTATGCCGAAGAAAATACTATGCCGAAGTTTTTTTTAACAGCTCAAAACATAAGATTTTTTAATTAATCTTCGGCATAGTATTTATACTTGAAGTACAAAGAATAAAGGAGGTACTTCACGTATGACAATTGATGAGATTTGTTCTGCATGTATTAATGCTTTACATGCAGAGTCCTACAATGAGTCAACCATATTTAACTACGAAGGTGTAATACGACGATTTAAGCAATTCTGCAAAGAACGTGATGTCACTATGTATAGCAGTGAAATTGGTAAAGCTTATGCAGATGATGTAATCAGCAAAAAAACCGGCAAATTTAGTAAGAATCGTTATCGCATACAAGGACGATTTTACCGATTAATTGATTCCTATTTTTCCACTGGAACATTTGATTTTTCTCTTATGAAGAAAGGTCGAATTGTTCCAGATAATGAAGAACATCAGAAGATTTACGCGGAATATCAGAATTATCTTTTGACAATCTATGATAATGCCAATACAAGACATTTTTATGAGTATGGGATGTATTGTCTTTTGCAGTTTCTAAATGGCAAAGGAATAATTGATATCAAGCAGTTGTCACTATCACTAATCATGGACTACATAAAGGCAACCAAGACAGCCCGGCAGCGTGAAATGATGTGTGAACTCAGGAGCATTTTTCGTTACCTGGAACGGACAGATTTATCCAATGCTATTACGGGCATACACGCTCCCCGTATTAAAAAGATAATTCCAGTTCTTTCTGATGCTGAATTACAGAAAATATATGATTGTATTAATGAGGGAAAGCTATCGTTAAGGGATGCAGCCATCATTACAGTTGGTTTATCCTGTGGTATTCGCGCCTGCGATTTAATAAAGTTAAGACTATCAGATATTGATTGGAATAATGAAACCATTCAGTTTAAGCAAAGTAAAACAGGAAATGTTGTTTGTCTTCCGCTTACTGAACGAGTAGGAAATGCTGTTTTCAGATATATCACAGAAGAAAGACCAAAAGTAAGTAGTAACTACCTGTTTTTAAGATCTTTTGCTCCATATGAACCATTCGTGGATCATGCAGCTTGTCATTCTGTTGTAAGTAAAACTTTTCGAATCGCAGGTATAAATAGAGATGGCAGAATATCTGGGATGCATATGTTGAGACATAATGCAGCGTCTACAATGGTCAAAAATGAAGTTCCAATCGAAACTATTGCAGCTATTCTTGGTCATGCAACACCTGATACAACTGATATTTATATAACAACAGATGTAAAAATGCTTAGAGAATGTGTTCTCTCTATGGATGGTATATCCAAGGAGGTGTATCATGCATGAATTCACAAGTAATCTAAAACCGCTGATTGAGGATTTTCTTAAATTTAAGCATGCATTAGGCATTAAGTACGATACTGGAAGATTTTATCTGGAGCAACTTGATAAATACAATAAATGCCATTTTAACTCTTATATACTCACGCGTGATTTGGCAGAAGGATGGGTTAATCAACAAGCGGAGAAAAGCATGAATACCGATAGAAGCTGGATTTCTCCTATAAGAGAATTCGGTAGATATTTGTATAGTATTGGACATAAAGAGGCATATATTCTTGACGACAGATATAAGATTCAAAGGTATCATGCAGAAGTGTACTTGCTTAGTGAAGAAGAAATTAAACTATTTTTTGAAGAATGCGATCGGTTTGTACTTCGTTACAAATCGAATGGGCGTCCATATGTTTTTCCTGCATTATACAGATTTCTCTATTGCTGTGGAGTAAGATGCGGCGAAGCAAGAAAGCTTAAGTGTTCAGAAATCCATCTTGATGAAGGTTATGTTGATATCATCCAATCAAAGGCACACAGGGATAGACGATTATATTTATCTGATGAATTAATTAGTTATTTAAAAAAATACGATGAAGCTATTGGCAAATGTTTTCCGGATAGAGAATACTTCTTTCCGGGAGGTGCTGGTGGGATATGTTCAACAACAGCATTATCTGCAAACTTTAGAAATATCTGGATGTCAGCCGGATTGAAACGCGATGGCAAAGTAAAGCCTAGAGTTTATGATTTCAGACATCACTTTGCGTGTGCTAACATCATGAAATGGTCAAATGAAGGTAAAGACATTCATTCAATGCTGCCTTATCTAATGAGATATATGGGCCATACGACTTTAGACAGCACCTACTATTATATTCATCTAATACCTGACTTCTTTCCAAAGTATGCAAATTTAGCGGCTTCCACCGAAGAACTAATACCGGAGGTGGAAAACTATGAAGTATAAGCGAAAGAAAGCTACTGATTTTTGGATACTAGCAAGGCGATATCTGCATGATTACATGCCGGTAACAAGAAACCTTTCTGATAAATCTGTTGAAGCTTACAAACAGTCATTGAAGGTATATTTAAATTTCTTAGAATTAGAACAAGGAATTTCAAATGAAAAAGTGACCTTTGATACCTTCACAAGAGATAATATCAAAGACTTTATACGCTGGCTTACAGAAAAGTCTTGTTCTGCAAAAACGATAAATCTTCGTCTTACTGCTATTAGGTCTTTTTTAAAATACAGTAGCGAAGAGGATTTTGAACTTCGAGGAATATATACAGAAATATGTTCTGTAAAGAAGGTTAAGGAAGAAAAAAAGCCAATAGTTTATCTTCAGCCTGAGGCTACCACTGCAATACTGTCTGCCTATGATACAGCAACAGCAAAGCATCGTAGAAATAGAATGATGTTAATAATGCTTTATGACACTGGTGCACGCGTCCAAGAACTTGCAGATTTAAATATATCTTCATTGCATTTAAGAGAACAAAATCCATTTGTTACTCTTATAGGAAAAGGCAGAAAGAGCAGAAATGTACCATTACTGAATAAAACTGTTCAGCATCTACAGATATATTTAAAGGAGTTTCATCATGAAATGAATGAATGCCCGTTATTTTACAGTTTACTCGATGGGAGACCTCATAGATTATCAACAGATAGTATAAGTCTGATATTAAAGTCGGCTGCTGATAAAGCAAGAGAAAACTGTGAAGCAGTGCCAGAAAGAGTTCACTGCCACATGATTCGAAAAACAAAAGCGATGGATTTATATAAAAATGGTGTGCCATTGCCGTTTATAATGCAACTACTAGGACATGAAAGCATGTCAACTACCTCTGGTTTTTATGCATTTGCAACGCTTGAGATGATGTCAGATGCCATGAATAAGGCGGCTCCATCACTGTATAAAGAAGAAAAACTTTGGAAAAAAGATGATGCAAAGAAACTCTTGTATTCACTAGATTAAGTCTAAAATACTATGCCGAAGATTAATTAAAAAATCTTATGTTTTGAGCTGTTAAAAAAAACTTCGGCATAGTATTTTCTTCGGCATAGTCTGTCTTATACAGAATTCTGTATAACACAGATAATGGGCGTTGTTTTAAAAATGCTTTAGCACTTGAATATACCAAGAGTGGATCGCCAAGAACAAAAATTTTTTACTGTGATCCGCAGGCATCATGGCAGAAACCTCACATTGAAAAGAATCACGAATATATAAGATAT
>JAZQOC010000018.1:0-2689 GCA_045627645.1 Lachnospiraceae bacterium | reverse complement strand
AGTAGGGCTGATCATCGCAGCACTTGTGCTTATAACTGGTATGCACTGGGCGATGGCACTTGGATGTGCAATCTGTTCTGTACTTGCTGATTTTGTTGCGGGAGTAGGAGAGTATAAGAGCAAGAAAATTAATATTTTGTCTTACATGGTGTTCAGTTTAGGATGCACAGGTACATATCTTGCTTTCTATATTAATTCAGAAAGTTGGGCGAGATTCATGATAGGAAACGGAACTTCGCAGGATTACATTGACATCATGAAAAATGCAGCGACAACACAGATGCTCATCATCATGTATGTTGGAACCTTGATAATTGCATTTTTAAGTGCTTTTGCAGGAAGTAAATTATTGAGAAAACAGTTTGAAAAAGCAGGTATTACAAAATAATGAATCGAGAGATAAAAACACCAGTTGTTAGATTGGATCCAAGAACAAAGTTAATACTGATTATTCTGACTGTGATAATCGCGACGATGGCAAAAAATCTTATACATGAAGGGATACTTGTAGTAGCAATTGCAGCATTGTCAATTTTATATCGGAAACCGCTATATGCAGTTATTCATTTCTGTATTTATATGATACTTACTATGATTTCCTATCTTTGGATTGATGGAAATTCAGGAATGATTGTGACAATGGTGTCAGCTTGGCTTTCGTTGATTTTTCAGGTATATCCATGTGGAATGATGGCAGGACTTGTAATATCTACAACAAAAGTCAGTGAGTTTATTACAGGCATGAACAGAATACGTATACCACAGAAAGGGATAATTACGATGGCAGTCATGCTAAGGTATATTCCAACTATTAAAGAAGATTGGCATTATATAAAGGATGCCATGAAGCTTCGTGGAGTAGCTATATCTGTAAAAAATATCGTATTGCATCCTCTTATGACAATGGAGTGCCTGTATGTACCGCTTTTACTTGCAGCATCAAAGGCAGCAGACGATCTTACAGTAGCAGCAATAGCAAGAGGAATTGAGAATCCTACGAAGAGAACATCTATGATCAAAATTAAGATTAGGGTTGTAGATGTTGCGATAGTAGTCCTTTTTATTGCATTTGCAATATATGTAATCTGTTGAGGAGTTAGTCTATGATTGATTGTAAAAGTGTAAGCTTTCAATATGATGAAGCTGGTAAGGAACAGTTGAAGGATTGCAGCTTCCATGTAGAACAAGGGGAGTTTGTTGTACTTTGTGGTCGTTCGGGATGTGGAAAGACTACAATCACTCGCATAATAAATGGTTTGATTCCGAAGTATTTCAATGGCAATCTTTCAGGAGAAATTTGTGTAAATGGTGAAGTGATAGAGGATAAGGAATTATATGAACTAGCAGATCAGATAGGTTCAGTATTTCAGAATCCAAGAACACAGTTTTTTAATGTGGATACAGATAGTGAGATCATGTTTGCCTGTGAAAATAAAGGATTAAGTGAGGATAAGCTTCCAAACATATATGAGAGTGTGGTATCAGAACTTAATCTTAAGAAGCTACAGAAAAGAAATATATTTGAACTGTCTGGCGGTGAAAAGCAGAAAATTGCATTTGCAAGTGTGTATGCATTGAATCCGTCAGTATATGTGTTGGATGAGCCATCTTCGAATCTTGACATAGATTCTATATATGAATTAAAGCATTATCTTGAATTTGTAAAGTCACAGGGGAAAACGATAGTAATTGCGGAGCATAGACTCTTTTATTTAATTGATATTGCAGATAGATTCATATATCTGGAGCGTGGCGAGATAAAAAAAGAATATAAAAAAAATGAATTACTTTCTTTGGATTCAGATATTAGAAAAGGATTAGGTCTTAGAACATTATCTTTTGAGAATGAATTGAAAATGTCCGAAATTATGATGTTATCAAAAACGGATAAGTTAGAGAAAATGAACGTTGAGAAAGATGATTTACTCCAATTGATTAATATAACTATTAGCAGAAATAAGCAGATATTGTTAAGCGATATAAATGCTAAGGTTCATACAGGTGAGATAATAGGCATACTTGGTATGAATGGATGTGGTAAGACAACTTTTGTCAGAAGCTTATGCGGTCTTCATAAGGAAATGTCAGGAGATGTAATTTTCAACGGAAGAAAAATGAAGCAACGAGACAGAATGGAAAATTCCTATCTTGTAATGCAAGATGTAAATTATCAGTTGTTTGCAGAGAGCGTATATGCAGAATGCTTTTTGGGAATGAAGAATGCAAATGAAGAACTGGTCAATCAGACATTAACAAATTTGGATTTGTATGAAGAAAAAGATAGACATCCAGCCACATTATCAGGAGGACAGAAGCAGCGTTTATCAGTTGCTGTTGGGGTTATGAGTGGAAAGCCGGTTCTATTTTTTGATGAGCCTACGAGTGGACTGGATTATGACAGTATGATGCAGGTAGCAGATATCATTGGCAGATTAAGTAAAGAACATATTATTTTCATAGTGACACATGATTATGAATTCTTACAGGAGACTGCTACAAGAATATTTATGTTTGAGAATGGAAAACTGACAAAAGACCAGAGAGTATGTATGGAAAAGGAGGAGGTTTTAAATGCAGAAGGATAAAAAAGGATTTGGCCAATTGATGGAATGGGCAGGTAAGGACAGGGTATATATTTATCTCTCAATATGCAGTTCTTTGATTGCAAGTTTAGTAAATATCGTTCCGT
>JAZQOC010000017.1:0-2857 GCA_045627645.1 Lachnospiraceae bacterium | reverse complement strand
AAGTGTAACAGTGCCTTTACTTTCGATAACAAGGTTACACTCGTATGGCACGATAGCAATTTCTGATTGCTCTCCCGTAGTATCAGGAATAACTGTTAAGTCATCGCCATAGATCGTAAGAGTGTTTGTTGATAAATCAACCTTTATACGGCTATCATCTAGCTTTAACAAAACGCCTTCGCTATCCATTACAGCAATGCGTTGATCAGTCTCTGCAAATGCATTGATTGGTACAATGCAAAGGATCATTGCAAGTGCCAAGATTAGTGGCAAAAATCTCTTTTTCATTAAGGAGCCTCCCTTAATAATAGGCGGTAGCTTTTACACTACCGCCATATTTTAATCTTATAAATTATTCAGCGTCTCTTTCCTTCTTTGTACCAAGTGCAATAAGGAAAAGTCCAAATGATGTTACAAGAGCCATTGCTGAAGCAACTGTTGCTGTGCTTACAAGGCCAAGAGGCATATCAGTATTTTCGATAATCTCATCTTCTACCGGTTCCTCTTTCTCAGTATATACAAGTGCATATGTTGAGAACTCAGATGCCTTAAATACTAAAGTGCCTGTCTTATCATCGTATGATACTGGCTTAATAAGCTTTGCTGCTCCACCTTCATGTGTATAAAGGACTGCAAAATCATATCCCTTATTCTGAAGATCAGCAGGCACTTTAATTGTAAATGTTAAGTCAGCACCAGAAACTGGAATGTTTTCAGCATCCTCACCAGGAACCTGCTTATAAAGTGAAATGTTAAGATACTGAGCAACCTTTTGATTATCATCAAGTCCAGCTTCTATCAAGCTAGCATCCTTTGAATCAACTTCAGATTTCTCAAGAGGCTCAACCTCAGTCCATACCCAAACGCCACTTTCTACTTCTTCGTCAGTAAGGTTATATGTTGTCTCAAGGTCAGCGCCATATGCAATTTTGACATTGTCATCATTTGTTGTAACAACAGGTGTTATATCTATTACATCGTTTGATGAAGGTTCTTCTACATCTTCCTCTGTTTCAACAGCTGGAACAGCAGTCCACTTTGCATAGAGTGTTGTGTTGGCTGTAACTGTATCAGTACCAAAAATCCACTTTTCAGTACAATCAGAATCCTTGTACCATCCACCAAATGTGTAACCATCAGCTGTTGGAGCTGTAGGCTCACTAATTTTTGTATTATATTTTGCTGTCAAAGATGATGGTGCAGTACCATGACCATTCACATCAAAAATTACATCATATTCAATTATTGCGCCACAAACGGTGCATTTATCATTTACATAATTATGTTTCGCATAAGCAAAGCCATCATCTGTATGTGAACTAAAATCGGTTACATCGCAATCATCAAATGTACAAGCATGATAGTGACCTTTGTTTCCATCTGCAGTCCACTTATCAGTAAAACTATGAAGTCCTTCTGGTACAAGCACTGTAAAATATGCATAATTGCATTCTTTTATGGCTGTACCCGGATTAACATCAAATACATCTAATCCAATTTTTATTTTTCCTGAAGTATATTCGCTATCAATAGTTGGTTCACAAGAAAAAGCTTTTTCAGTTGTAACATTACCATTGCCATCTCGTCCAGATTCCACATGTAATGTAGCTGTGTTGCTTACGATTCCATTGTAAGATCCCATTTTAACAGCTAAAGAATCTGCCACAATAGCAGTTCCACCAAGGCCACTCATTTCCTCAAATTCATAGTTTGGTTGACCTTGTCCGCCTTCTATAATAACAGGGGCCACTCCAAAGAATTGCAATTTATGGCCAGCCGCATTAATAGCGCTGCCACCAGGTAAGCCATAATTTTCGCCTTCTAGGTAATCATCAAAATCTGAAGCAATAATTCTATCATGATTGCCTAAAAATACTATATCCAAGTCTACATCACTAACAATAACAGGCTTCGAAGGGTCTTTACCAAGTACAGCTGCATTTACAAGAATCAATTGAGCCGCATTGCTTCCAGAAGCAGATTTAAAGATAATACCATATGAAGACAAATCAGTTTTAACACCGTCCGCATATACGCCATCTGCTTTTACGGTAATATTATTTTTATATGAAGGAGTAAATTTGTTTAAATAACCACAAACAGAGCACGAGCCACCCAAACCTTTCGTATCATGTGGCGCATAGGCAAATCCATCATCTGTATGATTAGGAAGGTCAGAAGATGCCAAATCGCAATCATCCTCTGTGCATGGATGATAGTGACCATTATTATCACTAGTCCAAGCCTCATAAAAACTATGGTTACACTCTGGCCTATCTTCATCTAAGAAATAAAAACATGCATTTCCGTTTATAATGCCTTCAAAAGATATTTCTGTATATCCTTCATTTTGATAATAACCATCAAGAAGTATATAGTTGCTACCACTTCCACATCTGCTTATACCAGATGTGCGATCGTCACGATACTTATATATTTGAAAATACTGGGTACTAGCAGATGTTGAACTAATCTTAGTATCTTTTGTGTTCAACTTATCTCCAGGATTTAAGTCCTTCAAATAATAAGTTGTCACTTCAGCAAGTGATGAAATTGGCACAAGGCAAAGTATCATTGCAAGCGCAATAACGAATGCTATTATTCTCTTCTTCATATATATTTCTTCCTTTCGAAAGCGTATTCATAAGGTTGTTACAATCCATTCTAATATATATTTTATATTAATACTATTCGCATATATTACAATATTTTTATCTTATAATTGGTTATAAATAAATTAATTATGTGTTATAATTATTGTGTATTTCTATGTTTATATGATTTTTCGTAAGGCGGTAAAATTATGAATGAACAACTTTTTAGAAAGAAGAGTCTCAAAAAAATAGAGTCGCCAGAG
>JAZQOC010000016.1:0-2796 GCA_045627645.1 Lachnospiraceae bacterium | reverse complement strand
AGAGAAATCTTTGAACATATCGCTTTCCAGTTTAATATCACTGGAGAGGGAAGTGGCGCATTTTACATTGAGGTGGCTGAGAGAAGCGTATGCGTTGAGCCGTATGATTATTATGATCGTGATGGATTAATCACAGGTTCTGGTGATGCTATCATTAATATCTCAGCTGGAAAGATTGGTATTACGGAGTCAATTGAAAAGGGACTCATTTACTATGAAGGAAATCCTGATAAGTTAGTGGCTTTTAGAAAGATAAAGTTACCTAAGAAGAAGGTTAGAAGAACTAAGAAAGATTAGTAAGTGATACATTAAAATATGTATAAGAAATCTAGATATTCATATGTAGAATGAACAGGCAAATTTTGATTCGGGCTATGCAAGTTACATTTTTGCCATGAGGGAGGGGTGCTATGAGAAATAGAAGTGTTGTATTTGTTATAAGAGACAAGAAAATCCTTATGGAAAAACTGTGTTACGAAGGCAGAACTTTTTACTCAATTCCTGGTGGAGGAATCGAAGAGAGTGAAACTCCTGAGCAGACTGCAATCAGGGAACTTAAAGAGGAATGTGGACTTGATGGCGTCATAATAAGAAAACTAGCAGAGGTATACAATCACGCAAGAACAGAATATTCATTTTGGGTAAGTGTGCCAAAAGAGCAGGAAGCAGTCAAGGGATATGATCCTGAAGAACCAATGGATGCTCAGCCTATTAAAGAAGTGCTATGGATGAATTTGAGTGAAATGTCAGAAAAAGATCGTGCTTTTATGTGGAGATATGGTTTGTTGGAAATCCCTGAATTTTGTGAAGAAGTAATGTCTTGGGGCGATACGATAAGTTATCCCGGCGATGATTTGTAGATTCAGATTCTCGAATCTTTATTTGGTTGAGGAGAAGAAAACTTATGAAAATACTTATTATAAATTGCAGTCCCGTTAGAAATGGTGCGACAGCAGAAATAATAAATATAGTAAAAGACCATGTTAGTATAGGAAACGAAGTAAGAAATATCTGCATTGACGATTATGAAGTTTCTTTATGCAAGGGTTGTAGAACCTGTCATAACACAGCGCAATGTTTTCAAAAAGATGATGTTATACAATTAATGGAACAGTATGAATGGGCAGATAAAATAGTGTCAGTATCTCCTTCATACTGGGCAGATATTCCAGGACAGTTCAAGGTGTTTATAGATAGATGTACACCTTGGTGTAATACACATGAGCCACATGCAAAACTATCTACTGGTAAAAAAGGGTATACCATTGCACTCAGAACAGGTCCAAGTATGCCTGAGTGTGAAAGAGTCATTAGCAGTATTGAACATTTTCATGGTCATTTAGAGATTGAGTCTTGTGGTAAATTAGGTCTTTGTTCTATTGAATATAAAGAAGATGTTGCTGCAAGGATTGATGAAATAAAGGAATTTTGTGATACTATTTTGAATTGACAAAATACCGGCATGTCAATCTGGAGATAGTAGGTTGAATTTTGGCAATATAGTGTATCGTGGAATTAGAAAGGTGTTGAGGGTTTATGTGGAACGGGAAAAAGAAAGCTGTAACTTTTAGTTATGATGATGGAATAGTTTATGATAAGCAACTAGTAGAAATATTGAATAAATATGGACTCAAATGCACATTTAATCTTAATAGTGGAGTTATGAGTTGGGCAAATTCATGGGTGAATACAGGTGTAGAAATCCATAGAATGAACGCAAAAGATCTTCCTAAACTGTACGAAGGTCATGAAATAGCAGTACATTGCTTAACCCATGCGGATCTTACAAGGTGTGACGTTGATACTGTTAGAAACGAGATCATGCTAGACAAAGATAACCTTGAACGAATTTTTAATTGTAAAATTGAAGGGATGGCTTATCCTTATGGAACATACAACGACCGTGTAGTAGAGATTCTAAAGGAATGCAAAATAAAATATGCAAGAACAACTGAAACAACTGAAGGTGCTTCAAAACCGGAGAATTTATTGAGGTTAAAAGCAGCTTGTCACCACAAGAATCCGCGTGTTATGGATATTATAAAAGAATTCATAGATATGGATGAAAATGAGATAAAAGAGCCACAGATGCTTTATATCTGGGGACATAGTTATGAATTTGAAATCGATAATAACTGGGATCTTTTGGAAGAAATATGCAGTACTTTGGCAGGTAGAGACGATATTTTCTACGGAACCAACAGCCAGGTACTTAGTCCGTTTTATGGACAATAAAATTCGGATTATATAGTCTAGACAATTCTAGATTCTTAGGTCGACGAAACAAAAATCAGGGAGAGTAGTAAATGAGTTTTTCAGATATGGATCGTTTGGAAGCAAACTACACAAAGAGTAGTGTAAATGGTATAGATCAAGAAGGCTATAAAAAGGATAGAAGTTGGAAACTACAATATGCTGAACCTAAAGACGATAATGAGCGATTGATGATTGCGCGAGTTATGGTAAGACAAGGTGGAGTGGGTGGTAGATTGGATGTATTAGGTATTTTCATGGCTATAGTTTCTGTAGTATTTTTGGGAATTCGTGAAGTTGAATGGCCATCAATTATTTTGTTTTCGCTAGCTGTATTTGGAGTTTTTAGGGTGCTATCATTTATTAGTAAGAAAAGACTAAAACAGAAAACGATGATTACTAAGGTGATAGCGATAGACAGAAATAAACAAAGTCATCTGCGTAGTCCGGGTGGTTACTATAGACACTATACAACTTATCACCTCACAGTTAAACAAGAAGAAACAAATATGTATGCAGATGTGGAAATATCTGAAGAGATGT
>JAZQOC010000015.1:0-2474 GCA_045627645.1 Lachnospiraceae bacterium | reverse complement strand
GTTGAGTATGTAGGTTTCAGAACAATCGAGATTATTGATAAGGTTATCTATTTCAACGGACAGAACATCAAGTTTAGAGGTGTTAATCGTCATGATTCTGATCCTGTTACAGGCTTTGCAATCAGCATGGAACAGCTTATGGCAGATCTTACAATGATGAAACAGCATAACTTCAATTCTATTAGAAGTAGCCATTATCCAAATGCACCATACTTCTATCAGTTATGTGACAAGTACGGATTCATGGTTATCGATGAAGCTGATATTGAAGCACACGGACCTTTCTTAATCTATAGAAAAGAAGATACTGACTATAACAGATTTAAGCGTTGGAATGAACAGATTGCTGATGATCCAGCATGGGAAGAGTCAATTTTAGACCGTGTGAAATTGATGGTCGAAAGAGACAAGAACAGACCGTGTATTGTTATGTGGTCAATGGGAAATGAGAGCGCATATGGATGTAATTTTGAAAAGGCACTCAAGTGGACAAAGACATTTGATCCAAGCAGAATTACGCAGTATGAAAGCGCTAGATATAGAAATTATGATGTGACATATAATTACGAGGATTTGGATATCTATAGCAGAATGTATCCTGCTTTTGATGAGATATATGAATTCTTAGAAAAGGATGCCAGCAAGCCATTCCTGTTGGTTGAATATTGTCACAGTATGGGAAATGGTCCTGGAGATTTTGAGGATTACTTCCAGCTTATTCAGCAGCACGATATTATGTGTGGCGGATTTGTATGGGAATGGTGTGATCACGCAATAAATAAGGGTGTAGCTGAAAACGGAAAAACAATTTACTACTATGGCGGTGATCATGGCGAGAAGGTAAATGATGGAAACTTCTGTATGGACGGACTTGTATATCCTGATAGAAGACCTCATACAGCACTTCTTGAATATAAGAATGTATATCGTCCAGCAAGAGTGGTTTCATACGATAGCAAGAATGGAAAGGCAACACTTCACAACTATATGGATTTTGATGACTTGAAAGATTTTGTAGACATCAGTTATGAAGTGACAGCGGATGGAATAAAAGTTGATAGCGGAAATATCGCTGCTGTATCAGTTGCACCGCATTCAGAAGAGACTGTAGACCTTAACATTAAGATTCCGGCAAAAGGAAGAGTATATCTTAAAGTGATTTACAAGTTGAAGAAAGAAATGGCTCTTATTCCTGCTGGTCATGTACTTGGTTTTGATGAGATTCTTATTGAAAATACAGATGGTAAAAATCAGACAGCAGAGAAATGGCTTGAGCAGGCTAAAGAAGAAAAGGAAATGGATGTAGTTGAAACAGATAGTCAGGTTGTAATTAAAGGACAGACTTTCAACTATACATATTCGAAGAAAAATGGAATGTTTACAAGACTTTGCTATGCCGGAAGAGAATACTTAAATCATCCGATGGAAGTTAATATCTGGAGAGCACCTACAGATAATGATATGTATGCAAAACTTGAGTGGAAGAAAGCACACTATGATGATGCATATGTTAGAGCATACGAGACAGTGGTTTGCCAGAATAAGGAAGCAGTTGAGATTAGAGTTTCCGCATCAATGGGTGCAGCTACTGTGCAGAAAATAATGGATATTGAGATTGTATGGAGTATCGATGGAAACGGTGGAATTACCTCATCCATGAGTGTTAAGAAAGATGAAGAGTTCCCTGATTTGCCAAGATTCGGTGTTCGCTTGTTCTTAAATAACAAGCTGGAGAATGTTTCTTATTACGGTATGGGCCCTTACGAGAGCTACCGAGATAAGCATAGAGCAACTAGCCACGGATTATACCGTGCGAAGGTTGGTGAGATGCATGAGGACTATATAAAGCCACAAGAGAATGGAAGCCATTACGACTGTGACTACGTAGAACTTGCAAATGGTCAGTTTGGTCTTGCTGCGGCATCAGAAAAGACTTTCTCCTTTAATGCTTCTGTTTATACACAGGAGGAATTGGAAAATGCCAAGCACAATTTTGAACTTGTAAAGTCGGACAGCACAGTGCTTTGTATTGATTATGCATTAAACGGAATAGGTTCAAACAGCTGTGGACCTGTTGTAATGGATGCATATCGATTTGATGATGTAGAATTTGAATTTGGATTCAAATTGGTTCCATTTGTTAAGGGGTAAAATTTAAATAATCACATGGAAGGTAATGGGCGTTTTAACATGTTCTGACCGGGAAGAAACGTCCAGATCCTTGTATGTGGTTGATGAAGAACAACATTAACGGCTCTAAAAATGTTTGGGGACATAACGGGGCTTGCACTATTTAGATGAGAAGGAGCGACTTTTATGGAAGAAAAGAAATACTTAAAGTGGTATAACAAAGTCGGATACGGCTCTGGTGATATCGCAGGAAACGTAGTATATGCGCTTTTAGCAGCGTTTGTAATGATTTATTTAACAGATACCGTTGGATTAAATGCAGGTATCGTAGGAACATTAATTGC
>JAZQOC010000014.1:0-14093 GCA_045627645.1 Lachnospiraceae bacterium | reverse complement strand
AAATTATAATTTGATGAGCTACAACATTATACGATAAACATCAGCTTGCTCGCCCTTAAACTCAAAACTCCGTTCATACACACCACCATTTTTAACAATAGTTTTCACTGATGGCTCATTGGACTTTTCAGCTGATAGTTGCAATGATGTCATGTTTGATTTCTTTGCATATTCTATAAGCAAACACAACATTTTAGTGGCATACCCTTTTTCCCTTTCAGAAGGCCTTACGCTATATCCTGAATTACCAAAATCAATAAGAAAGCCTTTTAATTCATGCCTTAAATCTATAATCCCAATAATTTTATCATTATCATCTAATGCAAAAAAAGTATCTGTTAATACCCAGTCCGGATTCACAGTTTCTTTCTTTGCATTGTTCGTTACGGAGGCCAACCATATATCATATTCCTCAATATGATCTAGCCTCTCGCTACCATTAATTACAGTTTCACCATTTCTAATGAATTCATTTTTGAAATCTATGGCTTTTTCTTCATGTTCCCTTGTTGGAACCACTAATCTTATACTCATTTTATCGTCTCCTCAAAACACAAAATCAAAATTTCGGTAGCCCAAATAATCAAAATTATATGCTTTATATTGTTTCTCTAATCACTTTTGCTATTTCCGAAGACACTTCTTTAGGTTCATTTCCATATATCCATCCAAACCCATCATCTTCGTATCGTGGAAATATGTGTAAATGATAATGACCGACATCATTAAACTTACCACCGTTTTGCATAATACTATATCCATCTGCATGATAAATCTTCTTAAGCGCTGCTACAATCTTTTTAGATATAATCATTAAATGTGATAATGTTTCATCTGGAATTTCATCGACATCTAAATAATGATTCTTAGGAACAAGTAAAATATGTCCTTCATTTATTGGCTCCATATCCATGAATGCCATTACAATTTCATCTTCATATACTATATCTGTTACAAGCTGCTCCTTGTGACAAAATACACAATCTTCTCTATTATTTTGTTTACAAAATGTTTCTAAATCATTAACACCGGTTATCAATTTACTTCCCATAATACATACCTAATAAAATTAATATACATCATTATTGCAGCTTCTATAAGTATTCCCATTTACAGCCTTTTGCTGATTTTATTTTTCCTCTACAACACTGATAAATGTTACCTGGGGTACATCCGTAAGCATCAGCTGCTTTTCTAGCATTCTGAAATACCTCACCAGTAGTAATATTCTTTACTCTTATTCCAACATTATTCTTAAAGCATTCTGGACATCCTGTTTTTGTTCTTGTTCTAGCTGCAATTTGCGTATTCCACTCATGATTACACACACTACATTTCCACCATACGTTTATATGAACAGTACCTCCAACATTGCTAGCAGCAAACGGTAAATCCTTGTTCTTTGTTGGGTGCCATTCTTTCGCTATTTCTGGAAATCTATCTTTCAGTGCCATTCCACTATTAGCAATATATTTTCTATGAGTTACTCTTCTCTGCAAATCAGCGCATTTAGGACATGGTTAACTGCTAATTCCAATATGTACTTTGGCTTCTTTTTAAATACTTACTTCCGTCACTCTTCTTTTCTGTAAAAATACTAACAGATTCCCACCACTGTGCACTACTATCATCTTCCCTAACAGTAAGAGTATACGATGCACTTATATTATTTTTTCTCTGTTATCATCTCGACATGTTATTGTTATATCCATTAGCTAGTTCTCTTAATTTTTTATCAAATTTTACTTATATATTTTACCACACTCTGTCTTTGACAACACTAATCATATTTTTTTAATTAAATTACAATTTGCTTCAAATGACACGCTTGTCACCAGTTCGAAGGTGCATAAATACTGGCTTTTTTAGTTGTGTTTATATTATGCCCACACATCTTTTTTTATTCAATTGCAAAAAAATAAGCCCAAAACGCCTTTTTGACTAAATCAGTCATTTAAGTGTTCTGGGCTTTGTTCTTGAGATTATGTAAACCTTGCGTTGTTTTTACTAGCACATATTATTCTTTTGCTTTGCGTTTTTTTCTATACTTCCTCTCATTCGTAAAATATTACTTACAAGACATATGTCAATCCGTCTATTTGCTATGCAAACTTTTTTAAACTAATAGCGTAAAATAGCCTATTATAAGCATCAAAAAAGACCTTAAAATCGAAAATCAAGGCCTTTTTCGTGATATAGCTTCCTGAGCTGGCTTAGCATTTAGCGCCAGTTGTCCTTCCTTTTTGGCCATATCATCCAGATTCGCTTCTGTGGTCCGAATTCGGCTGGCATATAAAATCCATCTGATTTAGGAGTTGAATTAATTCTTACCTTTGACATAAATTCCCCCAATTATATTAGACACCATGAGTTAATAAAATATCGTACATTTCTGGACGTCTGTCTCTGAATACACACCATTCTCTACGAGTTTTAGCAATTTCATCCAAATCAAATTCAGCTACAAGAACAGTCTCCTCACTACTACCCGCCTGCTTCACAATATTTCCGTGATGATCTGCAATAAATGAATGACCATAGAATGTCATACTTGAATCGTCATCTACTTCTTTTCCAATTCTATTAGATGCAACAACTGGCATAATGTTAGCTGCTGCATGACCACACATTGTATTCTGCCAATGTGATGATGAATCGTAATCCGAATCTTTCTCAGATCCAATAGCTGTTGGGTATAACAAAATTTCTGCTCCAAGTAATGCCATTGCCCTTGCTGTTTCAGGGAACCACTGATCCCAGCATATTCCAACACCTACTGCTCCATATTTTGTCTTCCATACTTTAAAGCCTGTATCACCAGGTGTGAAATAAAATTTCTCTTCATATAGTGGATTGTGAGGTATATGAGTTTTTCTATATATTCCTAAAATTTCTCCATCTGCATCTATCATGGCTAAAGTATTAAACTGTGTATTCCCTGACTTTTCAAAAAAGCTTATAGGTATTACGACATCAAGTTCCTTAGCTATTTCCTTGAATTTATTAGCTGCTACATTTTCTTCAAGGGTAGTTGCTAAATCATAATATTCTGGCTTTTCTAGCTGACAAAAATAAGGTGTTTCAAAAAGCTCCTGAAGTAATATAATATTTGCACCTTCTGAAGCAGCCTTTCTTACGAACTTTTCTGCCTTATCAAGAGTCTCCTCTCTATTCCAGTTTATTGCCATTTGTGTTGCTGCAACTTTGACTTTTCTCATAATGACCTCCTCGTATAATAATATGCTCTTGTCCAGTTATTTTTTATAAATAATTTTTCCATTTAAAATGGTTACAAGCACTTTAGCATTCTTTATTTCTTCTTCTTTTGCTGTCAAAATATTAGTATCAAGCACTATCATATCTGCATATTTACCAGTTTCTAATGAACCCAGTTTTTCTTCCATACCAATGCTCCTTGCTGATGCATAGGTGTAGCAATATATAGCCTGCTTAATATCCACAGCCTCTTCCATTTTGTATCCATTAACTGGATTGCCGTCATCTGCCTTTCTGTAAATAGCTCTGTACAGCTGATCAAATGGGTTCATTGAACTAGCCGTATAATCTGTTCCAAATGATACATTCACTCCTGTGTCTATAAAGCTTTTTATTTTCCATAGCTCATTTTTTGTTGCATCATCATATACTTTAAGATATGGATTATCCTGCCAGCGATATGTTGGTGCTAAAAAATCAGGTGTCAAATTAAGTGATATTCCAAGACTTGCTGGAACACACACATCCTCTTCATCTGTTGTGTCGCAATGTTCAATAGAAAATCTCTCGTCAAATTTTATTCCTTCGTCTTTTGCGGTTTTATATACCGATAGTGCTTGCGACACTGCTCTATCACCGCAGCAATGAGTGTGCATTGCAAGTCCGTGCTTGCTTGCCTTTCTGACATATTCTAGCAATTTATCATTTGTCAGATATACATTACCGCATTCGTCTGTTCCAACATATGGACGTTTCATATAAGCTGTATAACCAGCGCCAGTTCCATCCATAAATGCCTTAAGAGAATTTACTCTAAGCATATCTGAATTCATATAGCCTTTTGCCTTTTCGATGAATTCATCAGTTGCGTAAGCTGCATCCAATGATACGAACGCTCTAACATTTAATTCGTTATTCTTCTCAAGCTCTTTTGTAATAGTATAGATTTCATTATCGGCTTCGTAGAAGTCCATATCATTTACTGCGGTGACTCCAAATTTCGTCCACACATCGAACATAGCTTTAACTGTATCGACATTAGCCTTTGGTTGGTACTTTAAAAATACTTCCATACATATCTCGTCTTTGAGTATGCCTGTTGGAATTCCGTTTTCATCTGTATCAACCATAACTGTTCTACCGGAAGTAATATCATCAAGGCAAGTCGCATCACCATTTGGTAAAATAAACCCTTCATTTTCAAGAAGCTTAGTATTACACCATAGAAGATGGATATCTAAATCAATAGCTAGAAATGGAACATCCTTTAATATTTCATCTATTTCCTTTCTTGATGGAAGCTTTCCACCCCAGTTGGCAGCATACCATTTCTCACCCATAACAATATCTACGTCTGGATTTTCTTCATAAAAGCTTTTAATAAATGAGAGGCATTCATCTATAGAGCTTCCCTTGCTAAGATCAGCTTTCTTAACATAAGGCATCATGTGAGTGTGCCCATCAATAAGCCCTGGCATCAACAACTTATCTTCAAAGTCAATCTCTTCCGTATTATTGCTAGATAATTTCTGTATCTCTTCTTTACTTCCAACTGCTGCAATAATTCCATCAAATACAGCAACTCCACCTGATATTAATCCATCAGATACTGTATATATATTTTCACTATAATAAATAGTGTCGACTGGTTTATTTTGCTTCATATACAATCTTTCCATTTACTATTGTTGTCAAAACCTTTGTATCAAGTATTTTACTTGGGCTGACTTCAAATAAATTTGTATCTAATATAACAACGTCAGCTAGCATGCCTTCTGCTATCTGTCCTATTTCATCCTCGCGGGAATAAGCCTTAGCTGCCCATGTTGTATATCCCATAAGAGCTTCACCGATGCTTAGCTTTTCCCAATCATTATGAGTTGCGCTGCTACCGTCAAAATTGCATCGTGTTACTGCTGAATAAATGTTGTCAAAAGGATTAAGATCAACTACTGGATAATCCGTACCAAGAGCGACTAATCCAAAACTATCAACTAATGACTTTAATGGCCACTCGTACTTTATTCTTTCTTCACCTATTCTTGTGATTTTGCCATCTGCATCAAGAATGATATGAATTGGTTGCATTGAAGGAATAACATTTAGTTCCTTAAATCTTGCGATATCATCAGGATGAATATTTTCTACATGTTCAATTGTGTTGGCAAGACCTTTCTTTGAACATTTACTATTTGCATATTCAAATGCATCAAGAGCCATTCTTACAGAACCATCGGCAATGCAATGAATACGAACAGGAAGTCCTGCTTCATTTGCTCTATAAACTACATCTTTTAATTCATCTAATGGCTTTGCAGGTACACCTATTCCACATGTATCTGGTCTATCCGTATATGGTTCAAGAAGTAGTCCTGTGTATGTCTCAGCAACACCATCTATGAATCCTTTTGTACCAGCAAGCTTGAGAAATGGGCCATCCAACTTATCTTTCCAATCAAGAGCAATGTTAAAATTATCCACATCATATAACTTAGTGAATAGATGCAATCTCGTTTTAGCCTTTCCTTCATCAGCTATCTTTTTAACAATTGAGTACTTAATGAAGTGTTCATCATCATATTCCCCGGGTATCATTTCGCTTAGTGAAGTTACACCATAAGCTGCTGCCTTTTCCATAAAATTCTGATAAATACTCATCTGATCTTCATATGAAAACTCCCTGTATTTCTTTTCCGCATAAATACATGCTTCCATTTCAACAAGCATTCCTGATAATTCACCATTTGGAAGTTTTCCAATATAGCCTGATGATACTTCTGTGTCTTTAGTTATTCCGCATTCTTCAAGTGCAGCTGAATTTAGCCAATAACTATGACAGTCAGCAGCTCCTAGATATACAGGCTTATCAGGAATAACTGCATCTAAGCTTGCCTTTGTTGGGAGTTCTGTTGTACCCCAGTTTGTAATAAACCAGCCTCTTCCTCTTATCCTTTTCTCATCTGGATGTGCCTTTGCATATTCAGCTATTATTCTTGCACAGTCTTCCTCAGATGTTGATTTTTCAATGTCATTGCATACATGTTCACTGTTAGCAAGTGCTCCATTGAAAAAGTGCGTATGAGCGTCAATAAGGCCTGGAATAACCAGGCCCTCTTTTGCTTCGATAATTTTTGTTGATGCTCCTACGAAATTATTTTCTTCTCCTAAAGGGACAATTGCTACTATTTTGTCCCCTGCTATACATATGCTTCCGCTTGTTACTTTTGCATCTTTTGCAGTAAATAGGCTACTGGCTTTTATAATAATATCTGCAATCATTAAAGTACCTTATCTCCTCTTTCACCTGTTCTGATTCTTATTGCATCATCAATTGTTCTAACAAAAATCTTACCATCACCAACTTTACCAGTTGAGATTTTAGTGCAAATGTCAGCAATCATATCCTTGGCCTTAGCATCAGTTGTAACTACTTCAACCTTAACCTTTGGAAGAAGATTAATTGTTGTATGCATTCCCTTAAGTTCGTGAGATACTTCACTATCTGTGTATCCCTTCTGTGTACCGCATCCCATTACAGTTGAAATTGTCATACCGTTACAGCCGTGGTCATCTATAAGTGATTTTAATGTTTCTAATTTTTCAGGTTTTACAATAATTGTTAATTCTTTCATTATTAGTTATCTCCTTTTTTTTTACGCACTTTTTATTTTTAATCTTTTTATCTGAAGTCGTGTATTAAAGCTTAGCCCAACAATAATTATTAAAGTTATTATTGTAGATAAAGCATTTACTTCAGGTGACACTCCATGCTTAACCATGTCTTGTATTTTAAGTGGCAATGTTGTTGATCCTGGCCCTGCTAAGAAGAAGCTAATAATAATGTCATCTAATGACAGTGAAACAGAAAGCATTGCTCCCGATAAAACTCCTGGCATAATAAGTGGAAGTGTGACTTTTATGAATGTCATAAAATGGTTAGCACCTAAGTCCATTGCTGCTTCTTCAAGATTCTTATCAAATCCCGCAAGTCTTGCTCTTACTGATATAACTACAAATGGAATGCAAAATGTTACATGTCCAAGAATCATAGTTCCAAGTCCCATTGATAAATCACACAATGTAAAAATCGATAACAGCGCTACACCAAGTACAATTTCAGGAATAACAATTGGAACGTACAGTAATATATCAATTATCTTTTTTCCTTTAAATTCATATTTTCCAAGACCGACTGCTCCAAGAGTTCCAATTATTACAGATATAACTGTAGATTCTACTGCAATTATAAGTGTGTTAACTAACGACTCCATCAGAGTTCGATTTTGAAAAAATGTTCCATACCATTTCAGGGTAAATCCTTCAAACACAATGTTAATTTCAGATGTGTTAAAGGAAAAAATAATAACCATTAAAATCGGAAGAAATAGGAATGCAAATACAAGACCTATATAAATGTTACGTAATATATTTGAGGTTCTTCTCTTCTTTTCTCTCATATCACACCTCCTATATTCCGCTTAAATCGTCCATGCTTCCGCCAGCCTTTGTATAAAGCTTAAGTAACAGTAATGTAATCAACATAAGTACAACAGACATTGCTGCACCAAGTGGCCAGTTTCTCGCTGTAATGAACTGGTTTCTGATAAGATTTCCAATAACTAAGGTCTTAGAACCACCCATTAAATCAGTTACAAAATAAAGTCCCATTGATGGAATAAATACCATTACACATCCTGCGAATATTCCTGGCTTAGTAAGTGGCAATGTAACTTTAAGAAATGACTTTACTGGTCTTGCTCCTAAATCGCTTGCTGCCTCAAGTAATGATTTGTCCAGCTTTTCAATTGAGCTGTATAATGGCAAAATCATAAATGGCAATAGCATGTACACAAGTCCAATCATTGCACCAGTCAAGCTGTACACAAGCTTTAATGGGCTGTCAGATAATCCAAGCCACATTATTATTTTATTTACAATGCCTTCACTTCTTAACAAGTTGATCCATATGAATAAACGAATTATCATACTTACGCAAAATGGAACCATAACAAGCGACATGAACACTGTTTTTGCTACTTCGCCCTTTTTGGCAATAAAGTATGTAAATGGATACGATATCAAAAGACATATGGCAGTTGCCGCAAATGACATTACTATCGATTTAAGAAATGTTTTTATATATAGTGGATTAAGAATCTCTAAATAGTTCGTGAAATTTAATTTCCACTCAACTCCACCATATGTTCCAGCAGTTAAGAAGCTGACAATTATAATGTATATAAATGGGATTGCAACTAGTAAATACATCCAAGCTGCAATAGGCCAAATCATCGTATACTTTGCAATTTGTGTTTTTACTCTTTTTGATTTTTTAGTCGTATCTTTCTGCATAGGCATCTACCTCTTTCCAAAATCAATTTCCTCAATTGTAGAGAATACAATCTGATTTTGAGATTTAATTACAACAGCATCCTCTGTTTCCCAATGTAGGTATGCCTTTTCTCCTATTGGCAATGTATCGACTTTTGAGAAATTACTTACTTTAATAGGATTATCATTTGGAAGTGATACCATAGTTTTTGTCAGATTGCCGACATATATGTGTTCAGATATTCTACCGTGTAGTGAGAATCCATCAACTGGAGATGCACTGATTTTAGTATTCTCTGGTCTTACAGAAACATATACAATTTCACCGCTTGATACTACTGCTGGACCACCAACAATTTGTCCATTCTCTAGCTGTACAATAGTCTTCTCGCTATCGGCCTCTTTTACAACACCATAGAAGATATTTGATTCTCCAATAAAATCAGCAACAAATTCTGTCTGAGGCTTTTCGTATATATCTCTTGGTGCAGATAACTGCTCAAGATTACCCTTATTCATAATGGCAATTCTGTCGCTCATTGTAAGAGCTTCTTCCTGATCATGCGTTACATATATAAATGTAATTCCCATTTTCTGTTGAAGCTTCTTAAGCTCAAACTGCATCTGCTTTCTAAGCTTTAAATCAAGTGCACCTAGAGGCTCATCAAGAAGTAAAACCTTAGGCTCATTTACTAAAGCTCTTGCTATGGCAACTCTTTGCTTCTGACCACCAGATAACTGGTCAGGCTTTCTTTCTTCAAAGCCCTGTAGCTGAACTAACTCTAATATTGTTTCAACTTTTTTCTTTATTTCTTCCTTTGGAAGTTTTTTCATAGTAAGTCCGAAGGCAACATTATCAAATATTGTCATATGTGGGAATAAGGCATAGTTCTGGAAAACTGTATTTACAGCTCTTTCATATGGTTCCTCATCCCTAACTTCCTTACCATCTACAAATATTTCTCCACTAGTCTGAGTCTCAAATCCAGCAATCATACGGAGTGTGGTTGTTTTACCACACCCCGAAGATCCAAGAATAGTGAGGAACTCGCCTTTGTAAATATCAAGATTTAGATTTCTAACGACCTGGTTATCACCAAAACATTTATTGACATTTCTTAAGCTTACAATTACTTCTTTTTCCTTCATATATCAGCCTTTCAATTAAGCTTTTTTGAATCTACTAATTAACCTTTAAGCTTTGTCCAAAGATCAACAATCTTAGATGTCTCATCACCAATATCCATGAGTGTGCATGATCTTTCCTTTGCATCTACAGGAGGATTTGTGATGATATTTTCACTAAAGTCAGCGCCTAAAATATCAAGTGCAGCTGCGTTAGGGGTAATATATGGGAACTCCTGTGAAATAGCTGCGCTAGTTTCTCCATCAAGGATATAATCAAGAAGTAAATATCCATTATCCTTATTTGTTGCATCTGCTGAAATCATCATACAGTCAGCACCCATGTATACACCTTCTTCTGGATATACACACTTGATTGCTGGGTTTTCCTGCTGAGCAAGTAAAGCTTCTGCACCATATATAAGACCGATTGGACATTCACCATTAATCATTTCTGTCTTAGGGCTTGCTCCATCGAATACATGTACATTCTTAAAGAGCTCTGTCCAGTATCCCTCAACAGCTGCTAACGCTGCATCTGATATATCGTTAGCATCGTATCCTGTAGCCATTGCTGCCATTGCATACATTGCTCTTGTATCTTCAATCGCTACGATTGAATCTTCATATTCAGGCTTAATTAAATCTGCATAGCTTGTAATTTCCTCTTTAATAACATCTGTGTTTACAGCAATTACTGCTGAAGCAAACATGTATGGAAGAGAATACTTATTTTCAGGGTCATTTGCTCTTCCAAGAAGTGTTTTATCTAAGTTTCCAATATTAGTAATCTTAGTCTTATCAAGTTCTTCAACTGTTCCATCAGTACTAAAGATTGGAGCATAGTTCTCTGGGCAAATGATAAGATCATATGTTCCAGCCTTTGATGACTTAACCTTAGCAAGCATTTCATCAGCTGAAGGATATGTTGTCATATTAACCTTGATACCTGTCTTCTTTTCGAATCCTGCAATTACGCTATCAGGAATATACTCTGTCCAGATAAGGAGATTGACTTCCTTGCTTGCACCGGCTGCCTTCTCTTCACCCTTGCTACCACAACCTGTTAAAAGGCCTAATGCCATAACACTAGTTAGTACTAAAGCTAACACTTTTCTCATCTTTTCTCTCATATATATTTTCCTCCTAGTATAATATGTATCGGCAACTCGATTTCTTCGAAATCTTCATTGCCAAATCGTCGGAACCGATTCAATGTATGGACTTCGTTCATACCGGTTCCTCCTCAAAATAACAAAAGGCACAACTGAAATCAGTTGCACCTTCGCTTTAACATATGGAGAGTATATTCTTTTATTATTGCTAATTCAACTACTCGGGATTACCATTTATTTACCCCTTTTGGGGTACATAATAGCCAATTTTCGGTATCGATTTTTAGCAAATATTCCTAGTTGAAATCTGACTTGTTACATTCAATTATTCTTTCTATGCCCTCTATCCATGACTCATTTTGCGTGTCAATCGCAAGCATGTCATAATCTTTTGTTGAATGATATGAATATATAACCGATTCATTATCTACATGCGCAATTTGTGTATACTTATCCTTGAATACTGCCTTAAGTAATACTATGTCTGTTATATATGCATGCATCATTTTCACCATTTCTTTCAGTTTTTCCTGATTCATCATTTTGCTCCTAACGGCTATTCTTTATCTGAAACAAAACAGCTAAAAGGAACACTTAATCTTATCTTTTCTGCAGCATCCGATCCAGAAACTGGTTGCAGACCAAACAACCCTCTTGCTAATTTGAATCCAACTACTCTTTTCAAGAATAATGCTAGGGCTATAAACAAGGAACAGCCAAAAAAGAAAACAAGTGCATTCTCAGAAAAGCAGATTCAATCGTTAAGAGAAATCTTTATGCATCGGATTGAAACTAGTAGACATACAAGTTATGAACGATGCAAATACGCGCTAATGGGATTGTTAGCCAGCTACACAGGAATGCGTGCATCCGAGTTTCCTGCTTTGAGATGGGAAGATATCAAAGAAAACTATATCCATCTTCACCAAATGCAAACAAGAAATGATGGTGAACACGGTGAAGACAGATTTGAAATTGTTCCTTGGTTAAAGGAAGAAAAAGGATGGCCTCGTGGAGGACGAATGGTTCCATTTATTTCGCCATACATCAAAGAAACGTTGGACTTAATCAAAGATGTGCAAAAAGATTTAGGCATTGAATCTGAGTGGTTTTTTCCTGAAACTGATTCACTATCATATGAACGATCACTCTACAAACTTTGCAAAAAGAAACTTGGATACAACATATCTAATAATCATGCTTTCCGTAAAGGATTCAATATGTGGATGCTTTCAAATGGATTAAATGTTGCAGAACGTGCAAAGATTCTTGGTCACTCAACTGCAGTAAATTTATCAAGATATACTGTTACAACAGATGATTGGATCAATGAAACTATTCAGAAAGTATGCATTTCATAGCAGGTGACCGTGACTAGAGCAATTTTTTGAAAAAAAGAAAAACTTCAAACCCGCATAAACACTGGATTTGAAGCCTCTTGAGACATGAGACATCGGGGATTCGAACTTGAAAAATTGTGAGAAATCCCTATAAACACTGGCTTTGTGGCATCTACAATTTTTTACAAATTATTTAATGACCGAAAACCAAATGAGCTCTACAATTTCATAATATTCTCTAGGTTATCAACATTATAATTCTAATCTCTTATACCATTGAGGAACATTTTTCAACACTGAAATTAAACGCCCTTCTTTATATCTAGCAAAGCAGCTAAATACATCAGTATTATCATATAACATCATAATATCGAACTCACCCTGTAGTTCTTTTAAACTATTAAAACTTTCTACATACCTTCTCTCAACATCTTCGTCTGGAATTCCATGTCCACCATGTTGAACTCTATATGCGATTCTATCCTTTGCTACATCAACTGTTTCTACTCCAACATAATGAAGTTCAATTGTATATCCTAATTGTTTTGCTTTCTTTATATTATTTCTTATACTCCTACCACATAGTGTAGTTTCTTGATTAAATGAAATACCTTCATTAAAATACTGTTCAATACGCTTAATGGCTATTTTCCCAGCCTCAACTACATCCTTAGCGCAATTCCAACTACCAAATTCTCGTACTATTTCATCAGTATTAACTCTCTCCATATCCTTCAATTCATCAATTGCCTGATATAGTGTTGATTTGCCAGCGCCATTAACTCCTGCAATTAGTATATATCTTTTCACTAAAATAGATTCCTCGCTATTACTTGTCGTTGCTTATTCTGAAGCAAAAAATTTCCTACCATCATATAAAACTCTCGTTCCTCATCATCTTTTGCTTCATCAATCAACTGAATTGTATCTTCAGTTTTTAAGTTCATAATATCCATATATATTTGTTCATATTTTTTTGTATCACACATATTTTCACCCTATCTACTCTTCATACAACAAGACCTCTGTTCCTTTTATCTCATTCTGAAAAGCCTCTTCTATTCCAGAAGTGGTAACAACATCTACAGATAAATTTAATGTTTCTTCAACATCTTGCCGAAAGCCTGATAACATTAATAAAGATAACGATTTTCCCTTTTCAATAAGCAAATCAATATCACTATTTTCGTTTGCAGTTCCTTTAGCATATGAACCAAATAAATAAATTCTTTTTAATCCGTATTGCTTAGCTATAGGCGTTACTGCATTCTTAATTGTAATAATATCTGGCATAGTTGTTCCTCCTTCCATCATCTTTATATAAATTATAATCTAAAGATTCATAATATTGCAACTAAGTTCATTTTACTTATATTCAACAATTTGTATCCGCCTTACGCATACTATTCTGATAATTCGACTATCGAGACTCATAAAACCTGAATTTACAAACCTAACTCATAATAAGTCTTACCAAACTCTTTCCATTTGGCAAAACATCTGTAGAAGTTTTAGTAAATCTATATCATATGTTCTTCAAAATTTCTGTCAATTTGCTCTCTTCCATCTGACAGTGCACACTATCAAGTCCATCAAATGCATGTAAATAAGGTGAATCAGACACCCATCGTTTTGTATTATCATTAATTTGGATTTAAAAAAACTTCAAACTAGCATTCCTGCTTAGTTTGAAGTTTCTTAAACACATGAGACATCGGGGATTCGAAGGCTAGGTTGAGTGTGAAAACCCGCATAAACACTGCGTTTGCAGCATCTACTATCAAAAAATAACCACAAGATATCAAAACCACATTGATAATATAGACTTATAACTTAATCTTAGAAATTTATAATCAACAAACACACTTATATCATCAATTAAAAATACCCATCAAATGATGGGTATTTCTACTTACTATTTAATTAACTGAGATGTTCCAAGTCTTGCTCCAATATATAACGGTCC
>JAZQOC010000013.1:0-44723 GCA_045627645.1 Lachnospiraceae bacterium | reverse complement strand
GGAATGCACATCTTCCTTCGTAACCGAAGAAGTGATGCTGAGCACCGAATTTACCCTTGTATGTTCCTGCTGCCTTTCTCTTAGCAAGTTCTTCCTTAACCATTTCTGAGAAAAGCTTCTCTGACTCGATAAGAGATACCTGTACGTTACCGTGTGGATCTCTCTCAAGGAAGAGCTGCTGCTGAATACCCTGTGGAAGGATATCAAATACTGCGAAGCTCTCAGCTGTAAGACCAGCCTTGATAAAGTTATACTTAGCTTCCCAATCTGGAAGTGCATTAAACTTAGCTGTTGCTTCACCAGCAAGAAGTTCATTGATTTCAGCGATAAGCTTAGAGAATTCTGGAACAAACTCTACGATACCTTCTGGAATAATAGCAACACCGAAGTTGTTACCATTGTTACCACGCTTCTCTACTGAATCAGCAATGTAGTTTGTAATCTGAGCAAGAGACATCTTCTTAGCTGCTACTTCTTCACCGATAAGGCAGATGTTTGGCTGTGTCTCAAGTGCACACTCAAGTGCTACGTGAGAAGCCGAACGACCCATAACCTTGATGAAATGCCAGTACTTCTTAGCTGAGTTAGCATCTCTTTCGATGTTACCGATGAGCTCTGAATATGTCTTTGTAGCTGTATCGAAACCAAATGATGCTTCGATATCTTCATTCTTAAGATCACCGTCGATTGTCTTAGGACATCCGATAACCTGGATACCTGTATTCTTTGCTGCCATGTACTCTGCAAGTGTTGCAGCATTTGTATTAGAATCATCACCACCGATGATTACTACTGCTGTAAGACCATTGCTCTTTGCATTCTCTGCAACGATAGCGAACTGCTCCTGTGTCTCAAGCTTTGTTCTACCAGAACCGATGATATCGAAACCACCTGTATTTCTGTATGCATCGATAAATGCATCATCAAATACAACATAATCGTTCTTAAGAAGTCCGTCTGGACCACCCTTAAAACCTAAAAGAACATTTTCTGGGTTTGTAGCCTTAAGAGCATCATAAAGACCACTAACAACGTTGTGTCCACCTGGTGCCTGTCCACCTGAAAGGATAACACCAACAACCTGCTTCTTAGGTGTAGATGTGTTCTGACCCTTCTGGAATGTTACTTCTGGCTTACCATATGTGTTAGGGAAAAGTGCTGCGATTTTTTCCTGATCAGCAACTGATGCTGTAGCAGCGCCTTCGCTTACACAGATTTCAGCGATACCATTTCTGAGCATGCCTGGCAACTTTGGGCTATACTCATATCTTGCTTTCTGAAGTGGTGAAAGATTCATAATTCGTACTCCTTTTATATGTAATATTAAAAAATTTCATCTAACCTATAGAATAAGATATTTTAAGGAAAATGTAAATAAATTTGCTATTCAACTTTATCCATAAAATACAGTCTTGATGCAAAATCAGGGAAGAATCTTACCCTGTCATCATATCCCGTTCCACCAAAGGCTGGCTTTAAGCTAATTCCTGCTTCCATAAGAACATCGCCATAAGCAGTAATATCTTCCTTCTCACCATCCATCTTAATCATACGTGCAAGAACATTGTGAAGCAGAGAATCCTGTCTCACATGTACTGGCGAAACTGTATTAACCAGATCCCCAAATTCCTTAATATTGTGCTTTAAAAATCTGTTCGTAAAATGATACAGACCATCCTCATCAAGACCCTGAGGCTTGTAATACTGATATGGCATATTAGCTTTGACAAGAGTCTGAGCAATCATACCAACAGCCTTACTCTTATCTTTAGAAACTATAGTCCATTCACATACGTTGTCATCTCCAGTATTCATAGTACCATTGTAAAATGAGCGGCCTCTGTACATTGTTCCAAACTGCATGGTCTGGCGCATATCCTTATATAAGGCTACCTGAACGGCAATAGCCGCCAAATCTTCCTTGCTCATATCACAAAGATTACACTCGTATCCCAAAGCACCAAAAGAGGCAATTGCAAATCTTGTCTCCAATGGCGTCTCTCTTAATGTCTGATGATTTGGACAGTTGGATACGTGAGCACCAATTGTCTCAGGCGGATATCCATAGCTGTATCCGTCCTGAATCATAGCCCTGCATATCGCATCCGTATTATCACTTCCCCAAATCTGAGGGAAATAACTAAGAATACCAAGGTCAAATCTGTTACCACCTGAAGAACAGCCTTCAAACAGTATATGTGGAAATCTCTCAGTAAGTGTCTTCATAATCTTATAAAGTCCCATCACATATCTATGGGCAACCTCTCCCTGTCTATCAGCAGGAAGACTCTCAGAGAAATAATCCGTAATATTTCTATTCATATCCCATTTTACATAGGCAATATTGGCGCTGCCAAAAACCTCTGTCATGGAATCAATAATATATTTCTGAACATCCTCACGACATAAATCCAAAACTCTCTGAGTACGTCCTTCAGAGTGGTGCGCGTTAGGAATAGCCAGACACCAGTCAGGATGTGCACGATATAAGTCGCTGTCCACATTGACCATTTCAGGCTCAACCCATATACCAAAGTCTACGCCTGCATCATTTATTTTATCGCAAAGGCCCTTAAGTCCATTAGGCAATTTCTTTTTGTCAGGTGTCCAGTCGCCTAAGGACTGATGGTCATCATTTCTTGTGCCAAACCATCCATCATCCATAACCAGTAACTCAATGCCAACCTTAGCTGCTGCCTTGGCAAGCTTAACCAGTTTAGATTCGTTGATATCGAAGTAAGCTGCTTCCCAGCTGTTTAACAGGATTGGTCTGAACTTGTTCTTCCATTCTCCACGAACAATATGATTTCTGACAAATGAGTGCATGTTGCCACTCATGCCGTTGTAGCCATCTGTTGAATAAGTCATAACTGCTTCTGGAGCCTCAAAGCTCTCACCTGCACCAAGTACATATTCAAAGCCCTCTGGCTGAATACCATTAACAAGGCGAAGCTTTTCATGAGATCCAATCTCTACCGCCTCATAGTGATTGCCACTATACACAAGGTTAAAGCCATAGACGCCACCCTGATTCTGAGTCGCACCAGACTTTGCTAAAAGCATAAGCGGATTAGTACGGTTTGAGCTGACACCCGCCATAGTACCGCCAACATATTTACCATGGCTTGTTGGACGTGTATCTCGTCCCATTTCTCTAACCCATGCACCATGAAATGTAGTAAGTTCGTAATCTGCATCATTCATGTCAAGCATCATACTCATAAGACGCTTTACTTTGATTTCTTCTTTGCTGGTGTTCTTTAAAACCGCTGTTCTTGTAATTACATCACTTTCCTCATATACACAATAGCGAAGCTCGAGTTCAAGATTATAATCATTGTCCTTAAGAAGGATTGTAAGTTCCTCAACCTCATCGTCACTGCCGTATGAAGAAGGCATTGTAGTAAGCTCAGTCTTACCCTTTTTTACTTTGTAATCACTATATAAAAAGTCCGAAGAGCTTCCGCCGTCAGCATGCTTTATACATACAAACGGCTCCCTGATATCCCCATGACCATAAGAAGACATCTCCAGTCGCACATTTTCAAGTGTATATTCCTGATGATCGTTGTCATACACAATAGTATTACCTGGTGCAAATGCCCACTGTTCCTTCAGCGCATCTATGCCCTGAAGATTCTTACCAAACTTAATCTTCTTACCATAATAAAGATGCTCAAGATGACCTGTATCCATCACCCAGAATGCATATGTTGTCGATTTAGTACTAAGCACAAAGTGCTTGTTTTCACAAATAATCATGTTTTAACCCCACCGTTAAATTTTAGCCTTAAGCTGTTCTGTTATCTCGTCAATTTTCTTTTCATTGAGAATAAACCTCTTCTTGAATATCATCAAAGCAACTAAAAGTCCAAATATTGGAATCAGTGCCATGGTCATACGAAGTACCATAACTGACGATGTACCTGCTGCCTCTGTAACAACGTTGTCTGTGTTGCTGCTGATATTGCTTATCTCAAGGCAGATAGAAGCCACCAGGGCTGCCACACCTGAAGCTAACTTAACTACAAAAGTCTGCATAGAGAATATAACGCTTTCATCTCTTCTGTTATTCTTAAGTTCGCCATAATCAACAGTATTGGCAAGGAATACAGTTGTAAGAACTGTAAGTAAGCCAAATGCTACGAATATAGCAAATGCCGGTATAAGAAGTATTGGAAGCTGATGAACTCCAAGACACATAAGAATAAACAATATACCATATCCAATCATAGCCAAAGCCATGCTCATATAAAACACCTGAGTCGCACTAAGCTTCTTTCTGATAAGTGGGAAAATCATCATGGATAGAATCTGAATTCCACCACCAAATGTATTGAACAATGTATATGTTCCGTACCAGCTTCCACCTGCCACATCATACTTAAAGAAGTAAATCAAAAGATTGGATGTTATATAGAGTGAACAGTTTATCAGTACAATTGTTGCAACAACTGTCATGGCCTGGTCATTTTGCAAAAGCGCCTTGAACATCTCACCTACTGAAGGCGAATCTACATCAACTGTAGATTTCTCTTTGATTGTCTTACATGTAAAGCTAATAAAAAGAACAAAGAGTATAGCAACAATCGCTGCAAAATATTTAAAGCCCACTCTTTCATCGCCCTGACCCATAAGCTGGACTGCCATAATTGTCACGACTGTTATAAGTGCTGAGCCAACACCTGCACAGCTTCTTGCCAGAGTTGTTAGATTTTCTCTTTCCTTTCCACCTTCTGTGAATGCAGGAATCATAGACCAGAATGGAATATCCATCATTGTATAAGTTACACCCCAAAGGATATAAATAACTGCCGCATAAGCTACAAGTCCTGAACCTGTAAGAGCAGGTGGCGCTGCAAACATCATGTACAAAATGATTGCATTTATCACTGTACCAATCATGAGCCATGGTCTGAATTTGCCCCATTTTGTTTTAGTCTTTGCAACAATAACTCCCATAACAGGATCGTTAAATGCGTCAAATACTCTGGCTGCCATAAGGATAATTCCCATGGCAATTGCACTTACACCAAGAATATCCTGGTAATAATACAGTATGTATGATGCTGAAAGCATATACACCATATCTTTTCCTACAGCGCCAAGGCCGTAAGACAGTTTCTCTTTTCCTGATAATTTCATGTAACCACCTCTATATTTTTGCTATATACTACATTATCTCATTTTTAATAATAAATTATTACTATTTTGTAACATCAAACTCTATTGTCTGTGTTTCCCCATTCTGAAGACGAATGACTAGCTTACCTTTTCCTTTTTTGCCCTTTGTCTTTACATAGGCTCCTGTCATTCCTCCTGACATTGCGCTCACAGTTGGACCTATCAAAGACACACTTCCCTTTGCATCAAAGGTTATAGGATCATTGTAAAATGGAAGACGGTTGCCATATTCATCCACCGCTTCAACTCTGACAGCCGCAACATCATAACTGTTTTTCTCGACCATCTGAGTATGGTCAACCCAGACCTTAAGATTAACCTTTGTCATCGGTGCCTTTGTTATAGTCTTTACGACTTCACCATCCTTAATAGCTTCAAATCGATATACGGTAGATTCACCACCCCAGTCACCAATATATTTATTATAAAGCTTAACGGCATCATCCATCTTCATCTGATAGAGTACCATCATCTTACCTGCTTTCAAATAAGCAGCTTTGGACATATTATAAAGTCCAAACTTGGCGACCTCATTGAGTATGCTTTTCACTTCCTCCGCCTGCTTATGTGGCATGCCTTCTTCGGTTTCCAGCAAATCTCCGATATAATCATCAATTTTGATTGGCGCATTTTTAAGGAATTTATAATCACTGTTATCGTGCGTGTACTCCTTTATAAAATGGTCATTCTTATACATTCTCACACTGTCCGCATTGGTGAATAAATAGGTCTCACCACGATTACAGCCTGGATGTTCACCTATATCCATGGATGAACTAAGCTCAAGCACAGGTGTCTCATCCTGAAGACTTGCATATACTGCTGAGGCAAGCTTTGGATTTCTAAACATATCCATTACGCCGTGATAACATATTCTGTCGCCACTTCCAAAATCCTTGTGAGTGTTGTAATCAAACATACACCAGCCAAAGCTTCCTGCTATGTCATAATTACCCTCCACAGAATCGAGGACATTGGCATGTCGGATAGCATGCTCCACTCGATGTTCTTCCCAGTCAAAGGCCTTTGTTGGATACATATGGCCCATATACTCGGAAATGAGATATGGCTTTGTATCATCCGAAGTTACCACTGACTTCTTATCGCATCCCTGATTCTTTCCTGTATGAACAAAATCATTATAGGTGTAAACATCCTCCAGAAGATTACTCTTCTTATAGCATCTTACACCGCCAGTTGGTCGTGATGGATCCAGTCTATGTGCCACTTCATTAGTTCTTGTATAGAATTCATCATCATCTACTGACTCATTGATTCTTACACCCCAGAGTATGATTGAAGTATGATTTCTATACTGTAAAATCATATCCTCTGTATTCTTAACAGCCTGGTTTTTCCAGTCCTCATCACCGATATGCTGCCATCCTGGAATCTCAGTAAACACCATTAAGCCCAGTTCATCACATCTGTCCAGGAAGTAATGAGACTGAGGATAATGAGATGTTCTCACAGCATTGAGGCCAAGCTCATTTTTCAGAATATCTGCATCAAGCTTTTGCATGGATTCTGGCATAGCATAGCCAACGTATGCAAAACTCTGATGCCTGTTAAGTCCTCTAATCTTTACCTTTCTGCCATTGAGATAAAAGCCGTCTTTCTTAAAAAGAGCCTTTCTATATCCAAATCTTGCAACATGTGTATCTATTATTTTGTCTTCTTTAAGGATTACGGTTCTGACTTTATAGAGTACAGGATTGTCTATGTCCCAAAGAGCCACATCTCCCGTTGACCTTGTAAGAGTAATTACGTTGTTAATGTCGTCCTCTGTAACAACATATTCATCAAGTCCAAGTACTATCGTTTCTTCACCATCATTCTGTGCTGGTATCTCAAGGCTCTGAAGAATGGTCATTCCCGGTGTCGCATTTTTTAGTGTAATCTGAGACTCAATTTTTGATTTTGCACATCGACGCACGCCCTGTTCATCATCATATTTTTGAGCCAACTTCGTCGTTACAAAAACATCTGCTATATATGTTTTCTCAGTTACATCCAGATATACATCTCTGTAGATTCCACCATAGGTCATATAGTCAATAACATATCCAAATGGTGGAATATTTTGCTGTTCCCTGCTGTCCA
This sequence comes from Lachnospiraceae bacterium, assembly GCA_045627645.1. Classification (GTDB taxonomy): domain Bacteria; phylum Bacillota; class Clostridia; order Lachnospirales; family Lachnospiraceae; genus Colinaster. The sequence goes on along the minus strand of JAZQOC010000013.1, from coordinate 37,436 downwards.
ACTTAACAACAATTGTATTAGTCTCGCCGTAGACAACCATATCGCTGATATCCATGGTGAATGCGGTGTAACCACAATGGTGCTCTCCCGCCAGTTTTCCATTGATATAAACCTCACTACTATGAGCCGCTCCATCAATTGTCAGTCTTAAACTCTTTCCTTCCCATTCTGCTGGCACCTCAAGATGTCGTATATATCCGCTTACCATCTGATATTCATGCTCGTCAAAATAATGCATTGCTGTCTCTTTAACGGTATGAGGAAGACGAATCTCTTCCATTACAGATGTGTCATATTGCTTATCAAGCATTGCTTCTTCAAACCGTCCACTGAATTTCCAGTTATCATTTAAATATTCTCTGTAACCCATATTGCCCTCCATTTCAGAGTCTGCTTACTACAAACTCTTTATAAATCTGTCAAATGCATCGCGCCCCGACTTGTCGCATTTGAAAACTCCCGCACATTCCAAGACCTTTACGAATACTTTCCCTATTTCATCATGAATTATTGTTTGGATATTTTCTCTGGTTAGCTCACTAAAATTGTACTCATTTACCCAGCTGTCTATCCACTCTATATGACTCTCAAGTTCTGTAATACTATGATAGTCCTGACCACTTATGAGTGTATCCTCAAGAATCTGCATAGACTTCTTAAGTCTTGAAGGTAAAATTGCAAGGCCCATTACCTCAATCAGGCCTATATTTTCCTTCTTTATGTGATGAAGATCAACCGTAGGATGATAAACTCCCCATGGCTTATCCTCTGTAGTTATATTGTTTCTGAGTACAAGATCTATCTCATACTTTCCATCACGCATTCTTGCTATAGGTGTGATGGTGTTGTGTGGCTTTCTATCTGTTTCGCTGAAGATGAATGCATCTTCATCTGTATATTCTCGCCAGCTTTTTAATATATGATCACAGGCATCGATAAGTTCATCTTTACTTTTGCCATTAAGTCTGATAACCGACATAGGCCAGTGAACAATTCCTGCCGTAATATTGTCAAAACCTGGGATGTTAAAATATTTCTCACATTCTGCCTTTGCCATAGCAAATGTGTACCCACCACCCTGGAAATGATCGTGGCTTAAAATTGATCCACCTACTATCGGAAGATCTGCATTAGAGCCTGCAATATAGTGTGGAAACTGTTCAACAAAATCAAGCAGTTTCTCAAATACCCCCTTATCAATCTTCATCGGTATATGTTCATTATTAAAAATAATACAATGTTCACTGTAATAAACATAAGGCGAATATTGTAGGAAATACTGCTGCCCTTTAAGTACTATTGGAATAATTCTGTGGTTTTGTCTTGCTGGATGTGATATATGTCCGCTGTATCCCTCATTCTCTTTGCATAAGAGGCATGCCGGGTATCCAGAAGCTTTTGTCTGCCCTGCCTTTGCTATATCCCTTGGATCTTTTTCAGGTTTTGACAGATTAATGGTTATATCCATATCACCATAATCTGAACCATATACCCATTTTTCATCCTTCTTTATTCTGTCTTCACGTATATAATTAGTGGCTTTACTAAGCTGGTAGTAATAATCTGTTGCTTCTTTACTACTATTTTTGTAAAGTTCTCTGAATCTTTTTCTTACCGCGCTAGGCATTGGGGTGATTAGTCCCATGATTTTTGTATCAAACAAATCCTTTTGTGTTATGGAATCATCTGGAATCAAATCATTGTCCAATGCGTAATCCAGCATATCATTTAGTATCTGATGTATTTCTCGTGTAGTACTACTGTCAGAAACAACTGCATCCTTGGAGGCATCAGTTGTTTCTTCAAAATTAAAATCTAATAACCCAAACAGTTCCATCAAACGATTTGTTACATAAATGCTGTCTTCATTATCAATAAGCCCATTGCTAATACCATATTCAATTAATTCCTGTATTAAACCACAAATCTTCATGTTTACATTACTACGCATATTCCACCATATTTTCTAATCTTAAGTACATTGCAGGCACCCTCGCCAAAAATACTATTCATGGCTGTTAAATATTCTGGAACATTCTCATTTCTAACAAAGGCCTGTATTGTACCTGCGAATCCGCCTCCGTGAACTCTGCATACACCTTTGCCCATGGTGAGAACATCTTCACTTACTGCAAGTGCAACTGATACGTTCTGGTGATTTACATCACTGTTGCAGTACACATTTTGTAAAAATTTGTAAGATGAATTGCCGGACTCTTTTATTATCTCAAGGAATCCTGCCATGTCTTCACGCTTAATTGCTTCCACAGCTTTTCTTACTCTCTCATTTTCATTAATACAATGAAGTGCTCTGAGTACTGCTCTGTCACTGCATTCTTCTCTGAGTTTATTAATATTTGAAAGAATCTCCTCTTTACTTACTTCTACAAGATATTCTTTACCAAACCATGCAGCGATGCTTTTCATCTCTGCCGGGATAGCAGCATATTCTGGTGTAAGATTGGCATGACTTGCTTTAGTATCAGTGATGCAGAGGCTGTAACCATATTTATTCATGTCAAAATCTATTTTTTCGATTGCTTCACTAAGTGGTGCATTGAAATCTACGTGAACCATACTTCCAACAGAGCAGGCCATCTGATCCATCAGTCCGCAAGGCTTGCCGAAATACGCATTTTCTGCATACTGACCTACAACAGCGTTGTTTACTGAATCCAGTTTTCCACCGTTAAACATGTAACTTATGATGGTTCCAATCAATGTCTCAAATGCAGCTGATGAAGAAACTCCCGCACCATTGGTTACATCACTTGTAATGTATGCATTGAAACCACCCATCTGATATCCATCAGCTGAGAGTCTGTTCATCACTCCTTTAATAAGTGCCTGACTTGTTCCTTCTTGTGCCTTATCATATTCTGTATTAGTAGCATCAATCACAACTTCGCCATATCCTTCTGATGTGATTCTACATATATTGTCATCTCTGATTCCCACTACCGCAATCGCATCCATGTTGATTGCTGCCGCCAGAATCTCTCCGTGTTGATGATCCGTGTGGTTACCACAAATCTCACTTCTTCCTGGTGCTGAACAAATTTTAACCTCACCTTCACAATATATTTTTTCATATTCCTCAACTGCTTTAATATATCTGTTCAGCTGATAGTCAAGCTTAGCCTCATCAACATAGATATCTAACAAAAGCTGATTTAATTTTCCCTGTTTCAATTCTTCTTTAATCTGTCGTGTCTGCATCTCATTCTCCTTTTATGTAACGAAGCATGTCCCTTTGTATTAATTTAACTACTTCGCAATACGCAATTCAACTTGTTTACCATTTGTTTACCAATCTTAATTCGTAAAATATATATCATTGCTTTTTGTGAAATGTGCACAACATCATATATTTATTGCCTTTTCTTATATCTCTATGCTATATTTGTTTAGTAAACAAAAGCGGTTTGACTGCTAAAACAGACCTCTTTGGATTTCACAATTAAAATGGAGATTAGTATGGCAACTATAAGGGATATTGCTAAAGAAACTGGCGTTTCTATAGGAGCAGTTTCAAGAATTCTAAATAACGACGTAACCTTTAACGCATCCACAGAAACAAGAAAAAAAGTGTTGGCGGCTGCTAAGGCTGCTAATTACAATAATCTCCGCGGTCCTGCTCCGGCTAAAAGATCTGCATTTACTATGGGAATTGTGCAGTGGTTCTCTGCAGAAGAGGAGTTGAATGACACCTATTACCTCAGAGCAAGGCAGGGAGTTGAAGACTTCTGCACACAGAATGAGTTAAATATTGTTCGTTACTTTCCGGGTGACGAGGGTGGTCTCAACAGACTTAAGAATGTTAACGGACTTGTGTGTCTTGGCAAATTTTCTCATGAAGAAATATTGTCGCTTATCAAAGTCTGCCCAAACATTGTCTTTCTTGATATGCCTGTCAATGATTACAACATCACTTCCCTGTCAATGGATTTTGAACAGGCAATATACTCAGCCCTAAATCATTTATCCTCAAAAGGACATACGAAAATAGGTTTCCTCGGTGGAACTGAATATGTTGGAAAACATGAAAAATTAATAGACGAGCGAACTACGGCTTACAAAAAATATATGACTCATAGAAATATGGATGCAGACTCATTTTTCATGGAAGGAAGCTTCAATTCCGCATCAGGCTACGAAATGATGTCTATTCTACTTACCAAAAACGACCATCCAACAGCAATGGTTTGCGCAAGTGATGCTATTGCAATTGGCGCTATGAAAGCCATACATGAGCATGGGCTAAAGATTCCAGAAGATATTTCAATAATAGGCTTTAACAACGATGAGACCTGTGCCTATGTTAATCCGCCTCTTTCAAGTATAAATGCACCCGCCTACAACATGGGACAGCACGGTGCCAACCTCGTATATGCAGCTTCAAATTTGATGAATCATACACCTTTGAGGGCACGAATCCCTTGTGAGCTTGTCATTCGTGAGACGTAGAATTAAGAACAACTTACAATATTATATGTGTTAAATCAGAAAAGGTAACCTAGATACTAAGCTATTGCTTTAGTTCAAAGTTACCTTTCCTTTTTAATGTATAGAGATAAAAAATGTGATTATCGCTTTCCTCCTGGGAAGTCACGTCCTCCCATTCCGCCGAAACCACCTCTACCTGCAGACATGGTTCCCATATCACTTGTATTGAGGTCTGAACAGTCGACACTTGTGTTATCCCCATTAAGCTGGTTACTTACTGCCTCGGCTCTAAGTAAAACAAACTGCTTAATTGCAACAAGGCCCTTTTCAAACTCTTCTGTAGTACAGAACTTCGTTGGGTCTTTCTCAACGTATGGTCTAATAAGTTCTGTAGTATCTTCTATCATCTGCTCAAGCTTACCGCTATCAAACCATTCCTCTATAAACTCCTCAAAAAGTTCATGGTACTGATCTGTGTAAGTTTCATCAGAGAATATCCATCCAAGCATTGGTCTGTCATCAACACTACCATTTGATATCGGTTTATCGATGGATTCGTTCACTGTGGATGTCGCATTGCCTCCCATAAATGTTCCATACGCGAGATTATAGTCCCATGGAATCATGCTCAGCTGTCCATCCTCCTCGTGAAGGTAATAATTATGAATCATCTGACCTGTATAACTGTCACCATTGCATACAAAAATATGTACAACAAAGTATCTAAGAACTTCATCAATATCAACTGTGTTTTCAAGATCTGTATATTCTGTAAGATTCTTAAGCGAATTAATCAGGCGCTTTTTGTCTGACTTACTAATATCTGTTTTGGCATTGTTAAAGATATTTGAGTAACTGCTGAAGTTATCGTCACTATACTTTAACTTAACGTCATCATTGCCCATTCCGAAGCCTCCAAAGCCTCCTTGCATTCCACCACCTGGGAAGTTTCCTCCATCGAAGCCTTCTGGCATTCCGCCTAAAAAATCTCCATCAAAGCCTTCTGGCATTCCGCCTCTGTCATTTCTCTTATCTTTACTTCTTTCGGTACTGGCTGCTTCCTTTTTGTCAGTATCCTCTGACTTCTTGTCATCAGATTCTCCAAAATCAAAGTCACCCATATCGAAATCTTTACCATTACCACGGCCAGCACCAAAGCTCATGCTGTCCGGCTTGTAAAGCTCACCCTCAGAATCATAATTTCTCTCAAGGAAACTATCTTCTACACCTTCAACTGCAAGGTAAAGACCCCAGTCTTCACCGTTGACTGTAATATATACATAACTGCAAAGCGGGGTATCGACACCAAACTCATACATCATCTGATACACCAGATAATCCTTCATCATTGTATTATCCTGAATCAGATTGTTCAGACACAGTTTATCAAGACCATGATAGGTTTTACCTTTCTCATACTGATCAAATTCCAGTTTAAAACTGTATCTTTCACTATTCATGGATTTGACACTACTAAGAGATGTATTTCCCTTGGCTCTGATACCAGTATTGCTGTATTTTTCACCATCGATAATAACTGTACAGGCTGAATATTCCTCATTTTCACAAGTGCTTATGAAGGATTCCCAATCATCCATAACGATGTCTATCTTATGCACCATGTCAGTGCTAAACAGACGATCCTCATAACCAATTCCCTTAGCAACACTTGTAATACCAATGCCATTCATGAAAATGAGCGTAACCACGAGTGCCAGAACAATGACCGCAATACAGATTCTGTCTATATGCTTACCACTTATCATAGTTCTCTCCTTTTTAGGACATTTAGTTCATGTACTCGCCGTTGTAGCTTACAAGAACTGCGCTGTTTACACCAGTTAATTCTGATAAACCATTAATAAAATCTGTGTTCTCATCCGTTAGTCTTACATCAAGATTAAGCTCAATCAAATCATGCTGAACAGACTTAGACTTAACAACGCATTTTTCAACTGAAGCCTTTACAAAATCCATAGCCATTTTTTCCGAAGCACTACCATTACATGTAAGTACAAGAATGTATGGTTTTTTGTATGACTTTTTGTTAACAAAAATAAGAAGAATTACACCAATTACAATACTTCCGAATACTGCAAGTGGAATCATTCCTGCCGCAAGCACAATACCTGCTGCAATTGACCAGAATAAAAATGCGATATCCAGCGGCTCTTTGATTGCAGTACGGAATCTTACGATTGATAATGCACCAACCATACCAAGTGAAAGAACTACGTTTGATGTTACTGCCAAAATTACCATCGATGTAATCATTGTCAATGCAACAAGTGTTACTCCAAACGAAGACGAGTACATTACACCCTGGAATGTTTTCTTATAAATGTAAAATATAAAGAGTCCAATCGCAAAAGCTAACAAAATTGTAAGTACAATATCCAGTGCACTTATGGCTGTCACATTTTCCAAAAAGCTTGATTTAAAAATATCATTAAAAGTCATAGTTAATTAATCTCCTCTATACTAGAAATATTTTTTGTAATTATATTATCCATACACTCTGCACTGTTCATATTTTGAAAATGCGGTAACGTGTCTGTTTGGTACGGATACAACATCCCTTATAACATCAGGCAAGAATTCATCCCATTTTACTTCCAATATTATAGGATTGTTTTCGACTGGTAATGTTACTGTCTCTGGGTTAAGAAAATCAGTTCTAAAATCTCCAGTCCTTATGTTGTAGTCAATGGTTACACGAACATTGCCTGCAGAGAACACAAAGGGCTCTCTAGTGTAATCCACAATTGTCTTAGGCCTTAGCCGCTGTGCTTTCATCTTCGAATACAATTCACGACAAAGCGGACGGTCACTGGATAGCATCCATTCGATATCCCCATCTACTATCTTCTGTGCTTCTTCCTTGGTGACCATGCAGCTATCTTTAGCACACAAGCCATTTATCTTACTTTTCTTTTCTAGCACAATATAAGACGTGTCATTGTTGTAATATCTAATACGGAATTTCTCACGTATGTTTACACCATCCATCTTTTCCCTTAGAGCTTTATCGGTTGGCGTGTCAAAATACAAACTTCTTATTTCGTATCTGTTGTTGATTGCATGTTTATCTCTTTGCATAACCGCCGAAAGTCTCGATACAAGAACCAGCTTGTCAGCATAGTTTATCTCATGCTTCCATTCATGCCGAAATTTCACACATATGCTCCCTTCTCTTTTATTACTCTTCTAAATCTTAAATAACAATCATGTTCTAAATCTGTTTATTTTGTGAAAAAAATGTGAAAAAGAGGCCTTCCGTTTCCGGAAAGCCTCTTTGATAATCAAATATATTAAATTTACTAATTACTATTTTGTTGCGTTCTTCTTTGCTGCCATGATATCAAATACAACTGCTGCAAGAAGTACGACACCCTTTACAACCTTCTGCCAGTTAGCATCTACACCCATGAGGGACATACCAAGGTTGATTACACCGATAAGTGTAGCACCGATAACCATACCGAATACTGTACCAGATCCACCGTATGCAGATACACCACCTACTACGCAGGCTGCAATAGCATCCATTTCGTAGTTTGTTCCAGATGTTGAGTTAGCTGCCTGGAATCTTGCCATAACGATATATGATGTAATAACTGTAAGTACTGCCATGTTAAGGTATGCAAAGAACATAATCTTTCTTGTGTCTACACCAGAAAGTCTAGTTGCTTCTGCATTACCACCTATTGTGTAGAAATAACGTCCAAGTGTTGTCTTAGCTGTGATGAAACTGTAGATAAGTACGATTACAACTACCCATACAAGAACTGTTGGAATACCACCAGCCATAGCAAGCTTAAAGCAAATCAAAAGTGTTGCTGCTACTGAAAGTCCAGCCTTAACAAGAACTGATGTAAGAGACTCTGCTTCATAACCCTTTTTAATCTTGTTAGCTCTGCCCATAACCATTGTTGCCACGATTATTACACTTGCTAATATACCTACTACAACACAAACTATATTGAGCTGACCGATTGGTGAGCTGAATACCTTGCCTGAGAAAAGCTTAAGGAAGCTTTCTGGCATTGGTGAAATAGAACCTGTTGAACTATTTGCACTAAGAAGAGCTGTACCCCAGCCTCTAAATGCAAGGAAACCTGCAAGTGTTGCAATCCATGGTGGAATGTCAACATATGCGATAAGTGCTCCAAGTACTACACCATAGATAATACCTATTAAAAGCATAAGGAAAATTGCTAAACCTGTGCTCTTCTCCTGTACTACCATGAAGATACCACCAAAGGCACCTAAGAGACATACAAAAGAACCACAGGAAAGATCAATATTACCACCTGTTAACATACACATCAGCATACCTGTTGCAAGAATGAATACGTATGCATTCTGTGTAATCAATGCATTAAAGTTCATTGGCGAGAACATTGATCCGCCAGTCATTGCCGTAAAAAAGAGATATACCAGGACAAGGACTATAAGCATTGCATTTTTCTTAGCTACTTCTAAAAATTTTGTCATGTCATCCTCCTCCTTATTTCTTCTTCTTGTTAGAAACTACATCGAAGACGATTGCAAGTAAGAGAACGATACCCTTTACAACCTTCTGATAGTTTGCTTCCATACCCATGATACTCATACCCTGGTTGATAACACCCATAAGTAAAGCACCAATTACTATACCGAATACATTACCTTCACCACCGTAAGCTGATGCGCCTCCGATGAAGCAGGCTGCAATAGCATCCATTTCATAACCCTGACCAAATGTTGGCTGAGCCTGTGTTGCTCTTGCGATTGTAAGAATACCACCAAGACCTGACATAAGTCCCATGTTAAGGTATGCAAAGAAGTATACCTTTCTTGGATCAATACCTGAAAGTCTTGTTGCTTTTTCATTACCACCAACTGCGTATAAGTAACGTCCCATACGAGTCTTTGTTGTAATGTAGTTATAAGCAAGAAGTACAATTGCAATCCAGATAAGAGCTGCTGGAATACCCTTGTAATTAGCTAACTTGTAGAATACCCATACGATAACTACACAGATAACAACTAACTTAATAAGTTCTGAGTAAAGTGGTGTTACATCATAACCCTTTGACTTAGCACTTACTCTGTTCTTGATTACTACTGCGATATAAATAGCTACAATTAAGATACCAGCAACTATACATGTAATGTTGATATTTGCTCCATGGAAGATATCTGGTACATAGCAGTCAGCACCACCACCGAATACCTTAAGGAACATCTCATCTCTGATACCAATTGTGTAACCCTGCATGAATACGTTTGCAAGTCCACGGAATGCGTACATACCTGCAAGAGTAGCAATAAATGGTGGAACTTTGATATATGCAATCCAAAAGCCCTGCCATGCACCTACTAACAAGCCACCAACAAGCATTATGATAACTGCAACAAAACCATTGATGCCTTTATCCATAATTACTGCACCGATACCACCGATGAAACAGATAACTGAACCACAGGCAAGATCAATGTTACCACCAGTCAGGATACATAAAAGCATACCTGCTGCAAGAACGAAGACATATGCGTTCTGTGAGATAAGGTTATTAAGGTTCTGTGGATAAAGAGCCTTACCACCTGTCTGTACGTAGAAGAATAAGATTACTGCTACGAGGGCGAATACCATAGTATATTTTTTTACTATTTCTAATACTTTTGCGCTACTCATTTATTCACCCCTTCCTGACTTAAGAATACAAGCCATGATATTTTCCTGAGTTGCATCTTCAGACTTCATCTCACCAACAAACTTACCTTCATTCATGATATAGATTCTATCACTCATACCGATAACTTCTGGAAGTTCTGATGAAATCATAACAACTGATTTTCCCGCTTTTACAAGATCATTGATAATACAGTAAATCTCGTATTTAGCACCTACGTCGATACCTCGTGTAGGCTCATCAAGAATAAGTACTTCTGGATCTGTAAACATCCACTTAGCAAGAAGAACCTTCTGCTGGTTACCACCTGAAAGATTACCAACATTCTGCTCAACGCTTGGTGTCTTTGTCTTAAGCTTATCTTTATATTCAACCGCAATCTGATATTCCTTATCCATATCAATTACGCCCTTGTTACTTACACCCTTCATATTAGCAAGGGAAGTATTAACTCGGATTGGATTTGAAAGAACAAGACCATTGCCCTTTCTGTCTTCAGTAACATATGCAAGACCAGCATCAATAGCTTCTCTCGGATTCTTAAGTGTTACCTCTTTACCATCAATAAGAAGTGTTCCTGAAATAGAAGCACCATATGATTTTCCAAAGATACTCATGGCAAGCTCTGTACGACCTGCACCCATAAGTCCGTAGATACCAACTACTTCACCCTTCTTAATCTTGAAGTCTACACCATCAACAACCTTACGCTCTGAGTAAACTGGATGATATACAGTCCAGTCCTTAACTTCCATATTGATTGGAGTATCCTCATCAATGATAATCTCTTCTTTATTTCTCTTAGGGAAACGGTCTGTAATCTCTCTACCTACCATTCCCTTGATGATTCTGTCTTCATCAATATCCATTGTATGACAGTCCATAGTCTCAACTGTTGAACCATCACGAACAACTGTAATCTTATCAGCAACATAAACTACCTCATTAAGCTTATGTGTGATAATAATCATGGTCATTCCCTGCTTCTTAAACTCAAGCATAAGATCAAGAAGTGCTCTTGAATCTGTCTCATTGAGTGATGATGTTGGCTCATCAAGAATAAGAAGTTTTGCATGTTTAGCAAGCGCTTTAGCAATTTCAACTAACTGCTGCTTACCTGTACCTATATCTTTAATTAAGACGCGTGAAGACTCTGTAAGTCCTACCATCTTTAAATATTTGTCAGCTTCACTGTAAGTTTCATTCCAGTTAATGGAATTCTTACTCCCTCTTTCGTTACCAAGGAACATGTTCTCACCGATTGACATCTGTGGTACCAAAGCAAGTTCCTGATGAATGATAACAATACCTTTTTCTTCTGAATCCTTAATTTTTTGGAACTGACACACTTCACCGTTATATACGATGTCACCCTCGTAACTACCATATGGATAAATGCCACTGAGAACATTCATCAAAGTAGACTTACCAGCTCCATTTTCGCCTACTAGTGCGTGAATTTCACCCTCTTCAACCTTAAAATTAACATTGTCGAGAGCCTTAACACCAGGGAAGGTCTTGGTGATATTTTTCATTTCAAGTATCACATTGCCCAAAAGATTTCCCTCCATTTCTTGTATTTGTTATACCATTTACTACTTCTCTAAAAATATATAACCCTTTACTTATAAACAGGCGGGTCAAAACCCGCCTGCCTATTATTGATATAAAATATCAGTCTATTCTTACTTTAACTGATCCTCTGTGTAGTAACCAGAATCGATAAGAATTGTCTTGTAGTTGTTAGCATCTGCGAATACAGGCTCGCAAAGGAATGAAGGAACTACCTTAGAACCATTGTCATATGTTGTTGTATCGTTAACATCAACTGTCTGGTTAGAAAGGATCTGACCAACCATCTTTACAACCTGTGAAGCAAGTGTACGTGTATCCTTGAAGATAGACATAGACTGCTTACCAGCGATCATGTTCTTTGTGTACACAATATCACAGTCCTGACCTGTAATTACAGGATACTTTCCTGTGTAGTTAGCTGCTAAAGCGTTCTCAACACCCATAGCTGTTGAGTCATTTGAGCAAAGCCATACATCAAGTTCTGTACCATCAGCATAGTAAGATGAAAGAATGTTTTCTGCTCTTGACTGAGCTGTTTCTGTAGCCCATGAAGGTGTAGCAACTTCATCAAATGTCTTCTGACCAGATACAACGTTTAATGTACCATTGTCGATGTACTTCTGAAGAACATCGATAGCACCGTTGAAGAAGTAACCAGCATTGTTATCACCTGGGTCACCAGCTGTGATTTCCATGTTGAATGGACCTGCGTTGTTCTCAAGATCAAGTGTATCTACGATATACTGACCCTGCTTTGTACCTACCATGTAGTTATCGAATGTTGCGTAGTATGAAACTGCATCTGAGTTCATAAGAAGACGGTCATAAGCGATAACTGGGATGTTGTTTTCCTTAGCCATGTTAAGTGCTTCACCGAGTGAAGAACCTTCGATAGCTGCGATAACTAATACTGAGCATCCGCTAGAGATCATGTTCTCAACCTGAGAAACCTGTGTCTGAACATCGTTTGATGCATACTGAAGGTCAACTTCGTAACCAGCTGCCTTAAGTTCTTTCTCCATGTTAGCACCATCCTGGTTCCATCTCTGGAGATCCTTTGTTGGCATTGAAACACCAACCTTCTTTGCTCCTGAAGCTGATCCTGTAGATCCGCCACAGCCTACGAGCAATGTAGCTACTAATGCTACGCTGAGTAATACACTAAGAATTTTTTTCATCTGTGTAATATCCTCCCTTTTTCAATTTTGATTATAGGCATACGCCCTCTTTACAAATAGCATATTAGCACGGTTATAATAGTAGTTGTTTGCGATTTACTGTAAATTTTTGTTATCAAATTTACATAATTTTTATACTCTGTAGCATTTTTTTGCAGCCTGTTAGGATTTTCTAGCACTTTTTTGTTACGAATGGTACCTTTCTCCCATTTATACTAGTATTCTAGTTGACAGTATTTATATTTCTGTAGAAAAAAAACACCTAAACTGTTATTATATCTGATGTCAAAACAACAATTTCTTATAAAGAAAGGACTAAAAATGTCTACAGCAGAAAACAAAGAAATAGTTTCCAATATAGCTGACGCACCAAAGAAGAAAAATGCGTACACAGTAGTTATAGATCAGATATCCGGAATATTCTTTCCTATATTAAGTTATCTCACTGCAGCAAGTATCATTAAGAGCGTAATTGTTCTCCTTGCAACTTTCGGTGTTCTTTCTATAGAGAGTGGTGTGTATCAGATTTTCTATGCGATGGCAGACGGTTTCTTCTATTTCCTGCCTTTTGCTTTGGCAATTACTACAGCCAAGCAGTGGAAAACTGACCCGTTTATTGCGTTGCTCATACCTATGGCAATGCTCTATCCTCAGCTCAACTCTATTATAGAAGAAGGAACTTCCACTCTTACATTCTTTGGAATCACAATTCCTTCTACCATATATCACTCAAGTGTAATTCCTGTAATCATGGCAATTGGACTTTTATACTTTGTAGAAAAACCTTGCGAGAAACTTCCTGAATCCATCAAAGGATTTATGAAGCCTATCATATGCTGTATAGTTGTACTTCCTTGCACATTTCTTCTTTTTGGCCCAATAGGTTCATGGATTGGAAGTGTACTTACAAATATTTTCTTTACAATATATGACTGGAACGCCGTTGCAGCTGGTGGCTTTATGGGATTTTTAATGCAGCCAATGGTAGTTGTAGGTGCTCACTGGTCAGTTGTTCCTATTAGTATAAGTAATATTGCCAATACTGGCTTCGATGTAATCATGCCTCTCGTTGGTGCCGCTGTTTACGGTCAGTCCGGCGCAGCTCTCGCTATGGGTATTATTTACAAAAATAATAAAGAGCGCCGTCAGGTAGCCTTCCAGGCTTCCCTTACCGCCGCTCTTGGTGTTACTGAACCAGCATTATTTGGTGTTAATGTTCCCGCTGTCAGACCTATGATAGCTGCCTGCCTCGCCGGTGGAATCGGCGGAATGATTGCAGGTGCTGCAGGAACTCATTGTAATGCGTTCGCATTTCCTAGCTTTTTAACCTGTGTTGCCTATGTAGGACCAGGATTTGTTACATTCCTATTCTCAATGGCACTTGGTTTCGTTCTTGGCTTCCTTTTTACAATTCTTCAGAAAAAGAAAATTGAAGCCTCTCTCAACGCTTAATTCTTTTAGTTATATCTGGTAAAGTCTACAACTTTATTAGAAGTTGAGACTTTGCCATCTTCCAATGAGAGAGATGGATTATATATTACTTCTTTTCCATTAGCTCTCATAGACACTTCTATATTAGATACGATATCGCTCTGATTTCCTTTTACAATTACCGGTTCACCTCGCTCCGCTTCATATAAAAGTTCGCCTCTCTGTGGCATACCATCCGCTGTATCATCTCCCCAGATTACTTCATAAATAGAAATCTTAAAATGATCACTTCCTGGAACCAACAAATATACTTCTTCTCCAGGTAATGATACAACTTTGAGTCTGCTAATCTCTCTCATGAACTCTTCGTCAGCATACTTGTTACTAGCTTCATCAAGAACCTCATACATATATGTTCCTGAATAAGTACCTGACCATCCGAGCAGACATACTCCAAGTTCTCCTCCATCTGCCTTAAGATCCTGCCTAAATCTTGTAAGCCCCTCCTGAGCAGTTTCACTCATTGGTGCTTTATCCAACAAATAAGATTCATACGTACACTGATCAAGGCAATAATCGAATACATATCTTAAGCAGGAATAATCTGAACAGATATAAATGATGTCATCGACTACCTCTACTTCTGAGTTATTATAGAACACCTCTGATTCATAACCGAATATTTTACCATTCTGGTAAGTAAACAGAACCAACTGCTTAAGTCCATACTCGCCTTCTTCCAAAACAACCAAACACTCTTCGTATCCATCCCCGTCAAAGTCACCGTAGTAGTGATCCTTAACCACTCTTTCGCCATTAGTAGCTCCTATCTTGTCTGGATTCTCGTAGATATCCTGGATGGTCTTTTCTCCAAGAAGTCCTCTCTCATATTCCCAGTAAGATGTCGCAGGAACATCATAAAAAGTTTCATCATTGAGGAATATTCCATTTATTTTCTTTTCAAAATCAGCATGTGCTATCTCACCATCTGATACAATACTTCCTTCATATGCCAAAAGGCCATATTTATATTTATTAGAATAGAAGTTAATCGCTTCTGCACCCTCTACTATTTCTGACACAGGAGTGTAATCACTTATTTCGCCATTATCTTCCATCGCGAATAAATCTTCAATTAGAAGAGGCTCTTCAGCTTCTACAATTTCTCCGTTTTCAAAGGTATAAAAGTATGTCTCTCCATATCCCATGTGAGCATAACCTTTAACCAAACCATTTCCTTCTGGATATGTATAGAACTGAGAATGACCACTCCAAATATAACCTCCATATTCTATAGTACTTCCCTTACAGTAGAATATTTCTGTTTTGTAGTCTGCCTCACATGTTCCTGAAGTAAGAAGCAATTCTGGAGTACCATCTTTATCGATGTCATAAAGAGCATATACATTAAGATCAAAAGAATGATCAAGCCCATCGTCTTCGACACCCTGATTCTCAACTGCTATGCCATTCAATACATCTCTGTAAGCTGTCTGCCATTCATTTTTGGCATAGTATTCAAATACCTTATCTGTCAGAGTAACCTCATTCGAAAATAGTTCTTCGAATGTTGGTTCCGATGGTTCTTCGACTTCCAAAGGCTCTTCTGTAATATCCTCCTTTACAGTCTCAGTTGTTTCTGTCGTTTCCTCAACTGGTGCAGAATCATCTGTAACCACAGTCGCTTCCTCTTTTTTGCATCCTGCAAGAAGAATCAGAACAACCGACATTGTCACCAACAATATTCTCGTCACATATTTCTTCTTCATAATATTTCTCCCACTTTTATACATAATTGATAAAAGTGGATGGCTCGATTGCTATCCACTTTTCATCAAAACGTACTTTCTCTTTTAACTCATTATAATGACTGAATAAATAAAATCAGCAACAATACTGGTGCTATATATTTAATCATTACTACGTAAAGTTTCTTTCTTCTGAAGTTCTTTGAACTTGATTCAATTTCATCAGTGATGTAACTTGGTCCAACAACCCATCCAAAGAGGATACATGTAAGTATAGCAAGCAATGGCATAAGTATTGAATTACTAACATAATCAAGTAAATCAAGTACCTGTGCAACACTACCGTTTGGAAGTGGAAGTTCAAAGTAGAGGAAATTGTATCCAAAACATACGCAAAGACCAACTACAATAGCATATATAACTGAGATAATAGTAGCATTTCTTCTATGCATCTTAAACTCATCAATAAGACCTGAAACAATAGCCTCAAGAATTGAAATACTTGATGTTATCGCTGCAAAAAATACTGTGACAAAGAAAATAATACCAACCACTTTACCTGCAACACCCATCTGTGCAAATATCTTTGGCAATGTAATAAACATAAGGCCTGGTCCTGCACTCATTCCTTCTTTACCAGCAAATGTAAATACTGCAGGAATAATCATAAGACCAGCAAGGAAAGCAACAAGCGTATCGAAAAACTCAATCTTATTAACACTTCCCATAAGATCATCTTCTTTTGGACAGTAAGATCCATAAGCAACCATGATACCCATAGCAACGCTAATTGAGAAGAACAACTGTCCCATAGCATCCATAACTGTTGAAAGAATTTCTTTAATTCCCATTCCTTTAATACTTGGAATTATATATATCTTTAATCCCTGAAGACCTGTACGAACAGTACCATCTTCTGCTGTAAACTTAAGAGATAACGAGAAAATTGATATTCCAACTACCAAAACAAGCAAAACAGGCATCATAATCTTACTAAGATTTTCAATTCCTTTGTTAACACCAAGTACAATAATAATTGCTGTGATTCCAAGGAATATCAACATATACACTACTGGCGAAACTGTAGAGGTGATAAATCCAGTAAAATATCCATCCTCTGCTGCCTTCTCACCACTCAATGTTACAAAGTCAACCATATACTTTATAATCCAACCACCGATTGCACAGTAATATGGCAAAATAATCGCTGGAATTATTGATGCAATTAAACCCATAAATTTAAATTTAGGATGAGCATCACCATATGCTCCCAAAGGTCCTTTCTGAGTCTTACGACCAAGTGTGACCTCTGTTGTTAGCATTGCAAAACCAAATGTTACAGCAAGAATTAAATATGTTACTAAGAATAATCCCCCGCCATCCTTTGCTGCAAGATATGGAAATCTCCAAATATTACCCAAGCCAACTGCACTTCCTGCTGCGGCAAGAATAAATCCAAGTGTACCACTAAAGGTGGCTCTCTTCTTATCATTAGACATAAGTATCTACCTCCCCAATCATAAATATCTTTTTTATTATATAATAAAAAATGCACAACTTCTATCAAGTTGTGCATTTTACTTGTTTTATATTCAAATTTAATTATGAATCATCAAAATTTACTCTAAAGAATTTCCACAAGCTCTATCTGGAAATTAAGTTCTTTTCCAGCCATCTCATGATTTGCGTCAAATGTAATAGTCTTCTCATCTTTAGCTACTATAACAACTGGAACTGGCTGACCATACATATTCTGGAGATATACCTTCTGGCCTACCACAAGCTCTTCCGAACCTGGCATCTGTTCCATATCTACTGTAATGATAGCCTCTGGATCTGATTCACCATAAGCCTCCGATGGCATTAAGTGAACATTAACTGTCTGACCAACTTCCATATCAGCTACTGCTGCATCAAAGCCCTTAATCATCATACCAGCGCCACATACGAACTCAAGTGGTTCTCCTCTGTCATAAGAAGAATCAAACTGTGTACCGTCGTTAAAGGTCCCTCTGTAATGAGTTCTTACTGTTTTACCAACATTCTTTCCCTTGTGCTCATGGTGATCATGATCACAATGTTCATGGTCATGATGATGGTCATGGTCACAATGCTCGTGGTCGTGATGATGGTCATGATCACAATGCTCGTGGTCATGATCGTGGTGATGTCCACAACAGCAGTGTCCATCATGATCGTGGTGATGATGATTGCAATTTTCTCCATCATTTGTTAACTTTCCAGCAAGATATTTTTCAACCGCTTCATCAGCATTGCCTGAAGCTCCTGAGAAAAGATCGATATCTCTGTCTGCAAGTGCTGCAAGTGCACCACCACCAATACCACCGCAGATAACCATCTCAACACTATTGTCTTCAAGGAAATCTGCAAGTGCCCCATGTCCACTTCCTTCTGTATCAACCACTTCGGATGCGACAACTTTTCCGTCTTCTACTTCATAAATCTTAAACTGTTCTGTATGACCAAAATGCTGAAAGATTTCACCATTCTCATAAGTTACTGCTATTTTCATGTTAATCTCCAAATTTCAATTAAGCTTCTTTATTCTCAGCTATCTTTCTTACCATAAACAATGAAATAAGTAATGATACGATATAAAGAGCTAATGTAACATAGAGAACTGTCTGATATCCAAGTGGATTAACAGTAATCATTTCTCCATGATATTCAACCTGTGTAAGTGCTTCTGGATGAGACTTCTCAATAGCCTTAACGATTGCTGCTGCCATCTGGTTACCTGTAAGACCAGCGATACCCCAAGCAGAAAGTGTAAGACCATGAATTGCTGAAATATTGCTCATTCCATAATGATCTGAAAGAAGGTTAGGTACGTTAGAGAAACCACCGCCGTATCCAGCATTTACCATGAAGATAAGTGCAAGAACAAGAACGATAAGACCAACGCTGCCTGTTGCATTTGCATTAACAACACCCTGTGTAACAACTGCTAAACCTGTAAGTACAATTGAGATAATGAAGATTATCTTGTATACAGTATTTCTATCCTTCATGCCATCAGCCATAGCAGAGAAACCAAGACGTCCACCTGCATTGAAGATAGCTGAAACTGTTGAAATAATACCTACTGTAGCACCAAGTCCAATACACTTAACAATTGCCTTCACCTGAGAGATAAGTGCAAGACCACATGTGATGTTTAAGTAGAACATAAGCCAAATACCGATGTAGTTTGTGATTGGCTTAGACTTAATAACTTCGAAAGTACCTGGTCCCTTATCAGCACCTGTTGGCTCATGCCATCCAGCTGGCTTCTTAAGGAATAAATGACCTACGAACATCATTACAAAATAAACTGCTGCAAGAATAAAGAACATCTTGTATACACCAACTGATGCAAGTAACTTCTCCATTATTGGTGAAGCAATAGCCTTAGCAGCACCGAAACCTGCAACTGCAAGTCCTGTTGCAAGACCCTTACGATCCTGGAACCAAAGCATAAGTGTCTTAACTGGTGAAAGGTAACCTGTACCAAGACCAACACCCATGATAAAACCATAACAAATATAAATACCAATCAGCGCTAACTGGCTACCCTGATGATTACCACCGTACCAGATAAAGAAACCTGTTCCTGCCATACCGCCTGCAAAACAAATTGAAGCGATAAGAGAAGCCTTATGGATATCCTTCTCTACAAAGCTTCCAAGGAAAGCTGCTGACATTCCAAGGAAGAAGATTGCAAAACTGAATGCCCACTCAGTTGCACTCTTACTAAATCCAATGTGATCACCAATTTCCTGACTGAAAAGTGACCAGCAATAAACAGTACCGATACTGCAATGTAATAACAATGCAGGAATAGCTCCGCGGATCCACTTATTCTCGCGCCATCCGCCAGTTTTGTTTTCGCTCATTTTTAATTTCTCCTATTCATATAAAAACTTAAATTTTTTGACCATCCTAAACTATAACTTATTCTATAGAAATATGCAATGATTTGTTCATGTACAGACATGTTTGTTTTATACTTTTTTCTTTTTATTTTTCCACCGAATTGACCAACCTCATTGCATGCCACATAAACACATGCTAAACTACAGACACCCAAAATACATATAAATAAGGAGGAAATGTAATGAAAAAACGTTTTTTTGGTGTATTACTTGCATTTGTACTTGCAAACACATGTCTTTTGGCTGGTTGTGGTAATGGTTCATCCAATTCAGATGATCTTCTTGCACAGATCCAGGCAAAGAACAAAATTATCTTCGCAATGGAAGGCCAGTGGGCTCCATGGACGTACCATGATGAATCTGGAGATCTCGTAGGCTTCGATACAGAAGTTGGTAAAGAAATTGCAAAGAGAATTGGTGTTGAGGCTGAATTTGTGGAAGGCGAGTGGGATGGTCTTTTTACAGGTCTTGATACTAAGAGATATGATGCAATTATCAATGGTGTTGAGATTACAGAGGAAAGATCAGCGAAATATGATTTCACCGCCCCATATGCTTACATCCGTACAGCCCTTGTAGTTGCCGATGACAATAATGATATAAACAGCTTTGAAGATCTTGCAGGCAAAAAGACAAGTAACTCTCTTGGTTCAACTTATGCTGATCTTGCAGAAAGCTATGGTGCTTCTGTTGAAAATGTTGACACACTTTCTGAGACAATTGATATGATTACTTCAGGACGTGTTGATGCTACTCTTAATGCTGAAGTATCTTTCTACGATTATCTTGCTGAGCATCCAGATGCTCCAATAAAAATTGTATGTTTGACAGATGACGCTTCTCATGTTTCAATTCCATTAAGGAAAGGAACTGAAACTGACAGTCTTGAAGCGGCCATCAACGATGCTCTTAAGCAAATGGCTGAAGACGGAACATTGTCTGCCCTTTCTGTAAAATATTTCGGTAGTGATATTACAAAGGCAGAATAATTCATGAGTGAAAGACTAATTAATATTCTTATAACTTCATTCACAAAGATTCTTATTCCAGGGATAAAGGTCACCATACCTTTAACCCTGGTTTCTTTTGCTTTAAGCCTGGTTATAGGATTGATACTTGCTTTAATTCAGGTTGCGGATATAAAAGTCCTTAAACAAATTGCAAGACTTTACATTTGGATATTCAGAGGTACCCCTCTTATAGTTCAACTATTTATCATTTTCTTTGGATTACCTAGTATAGGAATTGTGTTAAATGCGTTCCCTGCTGCTGTTCTTGGATTTGGTATGAATCTGGGCGCATACAACGCAGAAGTATTTAGAAGTGCAATTATGTCAGTTCCAAAAGGACAGACTGAAGCAGCATATATGATTGGTCTGAATTATCCTCAGATGCTAAGAAGGGTTGTTCTTCCACAATCTTTCCCTGTTGCTTTTCCAAATCTGTTCAACAATCTGATAAGTCTTCTTAAGGACACATCCCTTGCAGCCAGCATCACGGTAGTTGAACTCTTTACAGCTGCTCAGCAAATTGCTGCAAGAACCTATGAGCCTTTTGCATTGTATCTCGAGGCTGCAGTTATCTATTTAGCATTTTCAACTTTGCTCACTTGGCTTCAGACTTATCTTGAGAAAAAAATGGTTTGGAAATCATCCAAAGCTTAGTTGCTTGTAGAAGGGAATTAGTATGCTTGAAGTTAGAAATGTACATAAGTCTTTTGACAATAATGAGGTTCTTAAAGGGGTAGATTTTAAAGTCGAACCTGGCCAAGTGATTGCAATTCTTGGTCCATCAGGTTCTGGTAAGACCACGCTTCTTAGATGCTTAAGTTTTCTCGAAACAGCAGATCAGGGAACCTTGATTTTCGATGATACCACCACTGAGTTGAATAAAACTGATAAAAAAACTATTCAGGATATTCGTCTCAGAATGGGATTTGTATTCCAGAGTTTTAACCTGTTCAGAAATATGACAGCTCTCGAAAATGTCATGGAAGGTCTTGTTACTGCAAGAAAAATGGATAAAAATCAGGCCAAAGAAATCGCTTATTCTATGCTTGAGAAAGTTGGTATGAAAGAAAAAGCTGACCATTATCCAGATGAATTGTCAGGCGGCCAACAACAGCGTGTTGCCATTGCAAGAGCCCTGGCTCCATCGCCTGAAGTCATTCTTTTCGATGAGCCTACTTCAGCTCTTGATCCCGAGCTTACCAAGGAAGTTTTAGAAGTAATGACCAAGCTTGCCAAAGAAGGTACTACTATGGTAGTTGTTACACACGAGATGGAATTTGCCAGACAGGCTGCACAGATTGTTGTATTTATGGAAGGTGGCTACATAGTAGAACAGGGAAGTAGTGAAAAAATGTTCACTAATCCTGATGAAGAACGTACAAAACAATTTTTAAGTGGTTTATAAAATATAAAAGGGTTCCATCAAGGAACCCTTTTTATTATTCATCTCTGCCTCCTGGAAATCCATTCCACGTCATTTCATTCCATTTGGCATTGGTTGCTTCTAAATCTTTTTTCTTCATAATTCGATTTCTGTCACTAAGTATTGCCAGCACCTCGTCTGCAATCTCTTCCATTGGAAGTTTCTTGTAATATGACAGATAACCAATCATTCTTTGTGCGGTCCAATCTGTATTCAGATTCCTTGTGACCTCATCACAGAAGGGCTGTGGATATCCCCTATCCATTAGAATATTGTATAGTTCCATACTCTTCTCAGATCTTGGTTTCATTAATCAGTTGACCGTCTCTAACTTTCTTAATAATGTTGTTAATGGAACTATTAATATTCCACAAAAGAAATTGCTGATTCCATGAACCACATCCCAAGGAATTCCAGCAATAATCCAAGCTATCATCCCTTTAAAACTTAATCCAAACAACAATGCCTGCGCTGGTGCGTACAAGGTACCAAATAAAAATCCATGCGAAGCACATACTACCATATATATTATTGGTTTAACCTTTGGATTCATCTTCTTTGGCAGTAACATTGTTACTCCCCAAAGAACAGCCCATATATAAAGATAAGGAATCCACCATGTAGCAAAACCTGCAAATATTCCATTTAACAGAACATATGTATATATAGGGTACAAGGCCTTTTTCCTATATACAAGTGTATATGTCATCGTCAACATCCCAAGCAAATGCACGTTGGGTAAAAATTCCATTATGACTTTTGATGTGTACATGAGTGCGCCAAGCATGGCAAACACAACAACTTCTCTAACTGAAAGTTTCACTAATTATTTTTCAACCTTAAATGAATATGTACTTCCACCAGTAACTTCTGTTGCATCAACACCTGTCATAGCATATTCACCATCTATATAGAATGCCCAGTATGTCTGATCTACATCGTAGTCTGCTGTAATACCATTAACTGTCTTAACATAAAGACCGTATTCGCTATCTTCACCTGCAATCAATTCTACATCAAGTAAAGCTTCTCCAACTGTGGCCTTATCTGTATTAACTGTGAAGATTGTTGTTGCACCTTCGCCGTCAACGACTTCAAATGTGAACTGTGTAGCACCTTCACCAACTTCTGTCGCTACTGCAACTGGTGGCTCTACTACAGGTGCTTCTGTTTTGCTACATGCAACAAGCGCAAAAGACATTGCAACAACAAGCATCATGCTCATCATCTTTGTTAACTGTTTTCTGATTGTGTTTTTCATAATATTCTCTCCTCTTATAATACAATATCAGCGCGTATCATATCATAATAGGAATATGAATTCAATCTCTCAATTGGTTTTTTTACCCTTCATTATCGCCTTGTTTTCATACATAGCCGCATCAGCTCTGTTAAACACATCCGACACATTGTAATCTTCTTTGAAATCATATACAGCCATTCCAGATGCAACAGATATTTTTTCGTATATCGGAACATCCTCATTTTTCAAGTGTTCCATCTCCTCCTGCATTGCTTCATATAGTTTTTCTCTATCAGTATAATCATCTCTCTCAAGAACTACTACAAACTCATCTCCGCCGATTCTGTACACAGCACTCTTCTTGAATATCTTACAAATAAGTCTGCAAGAATTAATAATGTATTCATCGCCAGCCTCGTGGCCCAGGTTGTCATTAATATATTTGAGATCATTGATATCAAATAAAACAAGGGCAAATTGAGGTTTATTTTCAGAACATATCTTATTTTGCAAATCACCGAGTCTTGTTTCAAATGCAGTTCTGTTCTTAACATGAGTCATGGCATCAGTTTCTGTCATTTGCATCAGTCTCTGGTTTACAGCATTAAGTCTAAGCTTTTGGAAGTATCTTCCAAGAATAATGTTGATTCTCTCCATATATCTTCTTAGAAGCTGCGACTCTTTAATCTTGTTTGTATCATCACCAAACACTACATAACCAAGTGAATATTCTCCATCATGAAGCGGAAGTATTATATATAATCTATTTCCACTGTGAGGATTGAGCTGCGGAACAATCTTTTTTGTCTCAAATGAACAATCATTGTATACATATCCCTTGTCCTTTGAATACACCATATTCATGACAGCAGGATAGCCTTCTCTTCGAAGTTCGCGCTGACTATCACCTATGGATTTCTCAACCAGTGGATCTATCATAACATGGAAAGTATTTCCTTCGTACTGTGCGCTATTGTCATTAAGCGATGTAAATGCATCTGTTAAATGTTCGAAGTCATTTCCCTGCAAAATGACACGTTCCATGTTAGTCAGCTTTATATCAAAATTTGAGTTGAATATTCTTTCCTCAAACTTCTGCTTTCCAATCATTCTACGAATCGCATTAAAATCCTTTGCCTGATGACAGCCACAGCTTTCGCTTGGAATAAACTCACACTCAATACGATGCGCTCTGTCTATCTCATTCCCATCAAACACGTTACATAGAATATTTGCACATTTTTTTCCTATGTTATCAAATCTTTGATCTACAGAGCTTATTGATGGATCATATAACTGAGCCATTGATTCGTTGTCAAATCCAGTTACTATAATATCTTCCGGAACCTTTATTCCGACCTTACTAAACTCTGCACACAAAACCATAGCAAGAGTGTCATTGGCACAAATAATTGCATCTGGTTTTTTATCTCCCCTGTTTATTCTGTCCATTACATGTGTGTATGCAACATATGGTGACCAGTTTGTATAACAAATATTCTCTTCTTTCAGTTCAAGACTATAGTCAGCCAATACCTCTTTAACCGCTCGCATACGGGTATTAGAGTCCATATTTTCTGCAGAACCTGCGATAAACCACACGTCTTTTACATCATGTACTTCGACTAAATGTCTACACAATTCCTTGGTTCCGACAGAATTATCCGCCCCGGCAAAATAAAATCGCTCATCATCCTTACCTGTGTATACAACCGGAATATTGGCCTCAATACATCTGTTATTTATATTTTCTAATATATCTGGGAAATCCAGACCATTGGCAAAAATCAGAGCCGCATCAAAATCTTTCATGTTAGGAAGATTGTAAATGTTAACCTCGCCTCTCAGCTCTGCCTCTGCAGGTCCAAATACAGCATGACTCAAAAAAGCGTATATATCTACCGCTCTACCTTTCATGCCGTCATTAACGCCCTTTAGATATTCATATAAAATTTCACCAGACCAACCGGTGGAAAATACTGCGATTTTCTTTTTATCCATTAGGTATTCCTCATGGTTTATTTAACAAACACTAAAAATTCATTATTCTCTCAAATGCTTCCTTTGGCTGTCCCTGATCATCAAAAAGAAGAGGATAATTTCTTCTTCCAGGAACTGGGAAATAGTTTAACCAGCTATCTGCATCAGTAACTCCCCAGAAAGTTACAGCATCAATATGCTTTGCATAATATCTAAATATCTTAAATATCTCGTCGTAAACATCTGCCTGCTTCTTTAACAGTTCTGCATCAGGTGTAATCTGTGCTTCTTCTTTTCCAGGATGATACATAGATACATCAAGCTCTGATACTCTAAGCTTTAATCCAAGAGATGCATACTCCTCTATTGAAGCCTTGATATCATCAAGATTCGGATGATATATGCCAATGTGGAACTGCAATCCCATACCATCTACTGGCACACCCTCTGCCTGAAGCTGCTTTAACATCTTTATAATTTTTGCACGCTTTTCAGGAAAGCACTCGTTGTAATCGTTGTAATACAAGTCTGTATTAGGCATAACCTCTTTAATTACTCTGAATATTTTTGCTATATAATCTTCACCAAGTATTCTGTACCACTTTGTATCACGATAAAATTCATCAGATTTATCTTCAATTGCCTCATTGAGTGCATCAAAGGTTGCAAGATCACCAAAGTGATCCTTTACAATCTGTGTATGATTTCTAAGAGTTTCCAATAAACCCTCTGGTGTCGTATTTTCAAAGATATAATCAGGTGTCTGATTGTGCCATACCAGCGTATGTCCATGAATAGCCATATCATTGGACCTTGCAAACTCTACAAGCTTATCTGCTCTTTCAAAATTGTATTCGCCTGGCTTCTGTGTCAAGCTTCCAAACTTCATGGCATTAGCACATGTCATGCTGTTAAAATGCGTCTTTATTAACTCTGCTTTTCCAAGATCATGTCCTTCAAAGGCTGATCCAATTTTGAAATATGATGCATATTTTTCTTTTAATGTTTCCACGTCATTCACCTCGCAAGTAATAATTAATTTATTATACCAAATTAATTATTGCGCAAACAATTCAAGTTTTGCTATCATATCCTCCAAAATATAGCGCGAGTCCACATCTGTATACAGTTTAATTACTGGATTTTCCTCACATTCAACAGATGATGTATCTTCTTTAACGTATGGTGCATTAACATACTTAAAATGACCACAATCAGGATTAAGTGCAAGTGCTATGGCAGGTGAATCCCCCAATGACCAGCTCTCCCCTTTGGTCCATCCGGCAAACTCAGAATTATTATATTCAACCATCTGGTCAAAAAGATGTCTTCCAATTTCACCACATGGTCTGATTCGTCTTTGAATCTCTGCTATTCCAATAGTAATTGTTACATAAACTGTAGATGGAACAAGCCACAAATCTGTTCCACATCCCAGCACAAAATTAGCAGCCGTCAAATCATTACCTGAGTTAAATTCCCTGAACGGTGCTTCATGTGGTGCTTCACCATGAGTACCGATCCATATAACAGTGACCTTACCAATGATTTCTGGGCACTTTTTAAATGCAACTGCCACATTAGTTATGGCTCCCTGACACAAAATAAATAGCGGTTTATCACTGTCCTTTTTTGCCTCATTGATAATAAATTCTACGCCCTCTGATATTTCATCGCAGTTGTCAATTGCTGCCTCCTGCCCCATAAAAAATGGAACATCCATTTTCATTGCTTTCAGAATTGTTTCTATTTCCCTGTAACTCTTTTGAACTGAGCCAGCCTCATTGAAATGCTCTGCAACAATACCTTCAACTATTAATTTAGGACTAAGCAACGCATGAACAATCGCAAATGGATCGTCTGCCTCGCAGGCTGCATCTGTATCAATTATTACTCTTATTTTTTTATAATCTGGAACATCAAATAGTAACCCGTTTTTCATATTTGTCTCGCTTTCTCAATATTTTCCAATTCTATGCTTTACTTAATTGTTCTAGTTATTTTACCCGTCGCTTTGCTATATTGCAGGATTTCAAGCTTACCTTTTCCATCCACATATTCATAGCCATCACCGCTGTCTGAATATAACTCAAATGAGCAATCCGCATCACCATATACCACTGGTGTAATTATCGCATTTTCAAGGTTTGCTGTGGATTTTAATCCTTCACACATAGGAATAATACTTCCAGATTTTGCAAATACCGGAATACTATAAATATCGGCAGGTACCTCGCACCAGGTGCCACCCTTGTACTCTTTCTTATCTCTTATATCAATCCACATACATCCCTTAGGGAAATAGATTTTTCTTGTCTTAGGCTTGTCGATTTCAACGGAATTAACACTATAATACATCTCCTCAAGTACTGGACATACCATTAACGATGGTCCGAACATATACTGATCGAATATATTTCTAACATTTTCATCTTCTGCAAAATCAAATGTCAGCAAGCGCATCATAGTGTGATCATCTTTCCACACTCTATAAGCTACAGAATATATATATGGCATAAGCTTATATCTCAGTTTATTGGCCATAATCAGTGCATCGTAGAACATATCTCCTGGTTCGCCAAACTGCCATGGTTCTCTCGGACAGTCTGTCCCATGACTTCTAAATATTGGTAAAAATGCACCATACTGATACCATCTTACATAGAGTTCCTTATATCCCAAATCAGATAGTCCCTCGGGATATTTTCCTTCCCAGTACCAAGGCAAACCTTTTTTAACAAAAAATGCGCCTATATCCAGAGTCCAGTATGGTATGCCAGACGCACACATATTAAGACCTTCTGCAACCTGTTTTCTCAAGGTATCAAAGCTGGCACCTATATCACCTGACCACAAAATAGTTCCCAGTCTCTGGCTACCTGGATACCCATTTCTTGTAAGGTTTATAACTCGGTGCTCACTGATATTACGCTGACCTTCATATATTCCAAGTGCATGATAAAAACCATAAGCATTGATTTGGTCATAGGGCATACAGTCGGTTGCAGCTTTTATATACTCCTTGTACATATCTGCAGCATCTGGCTTAATTTCTCTAATCCACTCCGGCGTAAAAGGCTCTGATGAGTCACACCAGAATCCATCTATTCCGTGGCAATACAATCCATCATATACCTGTTTCCAATATAACTTACGCCCCTCTTCATCTAATGCATCATATATATTTGCTCCGGGCAAAAGAAGCTTTGCCTCTTTGAATTCTTTATGATTATCACAAGCTTCTGTCATGTTTGGCCAAATAGATATCATGAGATGCGTATCCGACTCATGCAGTTTCTTCATCATGGCATCAGGACTTGGAAAACGCTTTGGATCTAACGTTTTTTGCCCCCACATATTATCTTCCCAGGTTATCCAGTCCAATATTATGGCATCCATGCCTATATCTCTTGTTCTGAATTCATCTGTGATCCTCAATACTTCTTCTTCGCTCTCATATCTTTCCTTACTCTGAAGATAACCATAAGCCCATCTTGGAAGAAGTTCTGCCTTACCTGTAAGGTATCTTAATAATGATATACTTTCATCCAAATTATCCCCACCGAGGAAATAGTATTCCAATGTCTCGCTTGCTTCTGTCTGAAAATAAGTTCCACTCTCATTGTCACAGAACATTCCCGCACTACCAGATGGGAAGAAAAGACCATATCCTTTGCTTGACATCAATACAGGAATTGCGATTTTTCTATTTGCCTGATTAAGATATCTTACATGGCCTCTTAAATTGAACACACCTTCTTCTGACTGGCCAAGGCCATAAAGAGCTTCATCATCTTCAAAACACATATGCAATCTTGATTTATAGAGGAGTCTTCCCTCTTTTTTATGAGCCGATTCAACAACCTTTTTAACGCCATCAGCAGTCACTACATCAGTCGTTTCAATCTGACCATCATCAATTGTCATATACTCCTGAACTTTTTCAAATTCTCTATCAAATGCTATATCTTCTGCAAAAAGAAGTCTGTCATTTAAAACATCTTTTTTTGTAAATGCAATTGTACTTCTATCTTTTGAAATTACTATATTCATATCACCTTTTGTTACATAGTAATTTCTTTTATCTTCCGATATGTCAGATGGAATATCATCAACCTCATCCAATATCCACATTTGTTTTGCTCCAAACGTTTTGCTTGGGGAAAAACAGATATGTGCAAGTTTATCTTTAACAAATGAGACCTTCAGTGCGCCACGTTCTGTTTCAAAAAAATAAGCGTTCTCATTTTTAGTAAAAGATGTAATATTGTCCTTTACAGGAATCGGTAAATCCATCATGTCAGTCGTCTCCTATTAGTCTAGTTCTACTATGATTTTAGTATATTACAATTTATAAAAAAGGTCCCCATACTTCTCAGTACAGGGACCTATAAACTTGAATTAAATCAATCGATTTATTTGTAAGAGTTCTTAGCGTCAACTTCTACCTGGTACTTCTCGCAATCGAATGTGTAAAGGTCTTCATAACCTACACCATTCATTGTCTCTACCATTTCATCCCACATTGCATCAAATGCAGCGTCGTCTGAAGCGAAGATCATCTTCCAAGAATTATCGCAAAGAGCCTTGTTACACTCTGTTCTAGCAAGTTCCATATCTGGTGTATCAGATACAAGTGAAACTGCTACGTTAGGGCTGATCACAAGCTTGTTGTTCTTCTGCATCCATTCAGCTGGTTCTGCAGCGCCAAACTGAGCTGCCCACTCATCCTTCATCTGAGTCTTTGTTGACTCTTTCCATGATGACCAGTAATCCTTAGCATATGACTCACCGTTTACTGGGTTGATTGATGAAGAACCAACGATCCACTGGTTAATAGCGTTGTTACCATCGCTGTATCCAGCTCCGCCGTACTCTGCTGGTACTGGCATGTTGTCCATAAGTGCGTTTGTGTTGATAGCTGTGTATGTACCATCAGCATTAACTTCATAGTTAAAGCCTTCGATACCAGCATGCTGGAATGTACATCCTTCTGGAGAAGCATACCAGTCAAGGAATTCCATAATTGTCTTATACTTAGCATCGTCTACCTGTGAACCTACACCAAATGCACGACCTGATCCGAAGTAAGCATCAGCTTCTGTATAGTATTTCTGATCTTCAACTGGAACGAAGATGAAAGCTGAACCATCATCAAGACGCTCCTGGCTGTTCCAGAAACCTACCTGCCAGCTGTACCACATAAGGTTAACCTGACCTGCACTCATCTTAGCACAAGCTGCGTTCCAATCCTGTGTACCTGAATCTGGATCTACGATACCAGCCTTGTAAGCATGATTTAAGAACTTAAGAATCTTGTAGTAAGACTTATCTTTGTCTGTAATCTTAGAGAATGTTGAACCATCAGAGTTAAGGATAGCAGAACCCTTAATCTTCTCGCCATACCATGTTGTTAACTGAACAACGTTAGCGATACCAATCATGTTATCGTTACCATCCCAATCTGGCCAAAGTGACATAGCATATACTGGGTCACCAGCATCGTTTGTTGGGTGAGCTGCCTGCATCTGAGCAAGAACATCAATAAGACCTTCAAGATCAGCGATTGTTGGGCAACCTAATTCTGAATAAAGATTCCAACGAAGAAGTGGGCTAGAGTAAATAACATCCTGTGAGTAAGATGTTGGTGATGTATTCATCATTTCTGTAGGAATACCATAGATTTCTCCAGCGTTTCCTTCAAGACCACCATTGTAATATTTAATCTGCTCCATGTAACCAGCAAGATTTGAGTAGTTTGCTAAATCCCCACTAATATCCTTTACAAGACCTGTCTTTACGCAGTCTGCCAAATGAACACTGTCAAGGATAACGATGTCACCAAGGTTACCTGCACTTGTTCTTGTCTGGTAAATAGCTTCACCAGCAACCTGTGGAGCGATGATGTTAAGTTCGATATTAAAACGATCCTTAACAACCTTTGCAAACCAACCTTCCTGAATACCCTGGTAGTTTGCTGCTTCATCATAGATATCGATAACCATTGCATCGCCTGATGTTGAAGCATCAGCTGTAGTAGCTGTCTGTGTGCTGCTGCCATCTGTTGTTGGAGCAACGTCTGAAGTAGCCTTGCTTCCACAACCAGCTAATGTTGTCATTAACATAGCAGAAGCAAGTAAAATTGAAGTAAATTTTTTAAGCTTCATTTTTGTGTTTTCCTCCCTTTTTAGTAATAAAGCAAAATTTTATAGTTACAGTTCATACAACTGTAATTATCCCTTAACGGCACCTATCATAATACCTTTTACAAAGTATCTCTGGAATATTGGGTATACCAGAAGAATAGGTGCTACTACTACGATTGTAACTGTCATTCTAATCGAAGTAGCTGTTGCTGCATGAGCAAGGCTGGCTGCAAGTGAGGAACCTGTAGTTGTATTATTAACAAGTGCCTTAAGTGAGCTTGCCTGATTGATGTACTGATAAAGTGTAAACTGTAAAGTAAACAGCTTGTTATCAGATACCAGAAGCAATGTATCCTGGAATGCATTCCACTGATTAACTGCACTGAAGATTGCTACTGTAGCCAAAATTGGTTTAATAATAGGAATAATGATTGCTGTGAAAGCCTTCATAGTTCCACATCCATCAAGCTCTGCTGCATCAATCAAATCCTTTGGAATAGATTCGATGAATGTCTTACAAAGTACGATGAAGAATGGTGCTACAGCTGTTGGAAGAATATATACAAGGAAATTGTTATATAATCCCAAAGTCTTCATTGTGAGGAATAATGGAATGATACCTGCATTGAAGTACATTGTTGCAATAACAAATCTGTACCAGAACTTTCTCATCCACATTGTCTCTCGTGTAAACATATATCCGAGGAATGCTGATATTGAAACCGTAAGTATTGTTCCCAGTACCGTTCTTCCTAAAGATATCTTAAAAGCATTAAGCAAATCTGGTATGTGAGATACATTTACATAGTTTGTAAAATGAACCTCCTTTGGCCAGAAGTTTACCTTTCCTCTTGCACTAAGTTCATTACTACTGATTGTATTAATGAAGATATAGTAGAAAGGATATACACATACAAAAGCAAAGAATGTATAAACGATATATGTAACTGTACTCATTACAATATCTACAGGATCCTGCTTTCTACGCTTCATATTCTTGATATGTTCTTTTTCATATTTCTTAAGCTGCTTCTTCTCAGCAAGCTTTTCTGAAAATGTCTGTTTAGCCATTAGATGAATCCCTCCCCTCTTGTTAATTTAGAGATGGTATTCATCACACAAAGAAGTACTACACTGACAAGACTCTTAAGCATACCAATTGCAACTGAAAGTGAGTAGCCACCACTCTTCATAGCAAGGTTATATACATAGAGGTCAAGTACCTGAATAGTGTCTGTGTTAAATGAGTTCTCAAACACGAAGAACTGTTCCATACCATTTGAAAGGAAGTTCGCCATATTAAGGAACTGAAGTACAAAGAATGTTGGAAGAATACTTGGTATTGTAATATGTAAAATTGTCTTCCATCTGTTTGCACCATCAACCTTGGCTGCATCCATAAGTTCTTCATCAATACCTGTAATAGCTGCAATGTACATGATAGCTGCCCATCCGGCATTCTTCCATGTATTCCACAGCCACATCTTGAACCAGATATGGTCTGATGACTGAAGGAACATTATTGGTGATTCAGCTAATCCAAACTGCTGAAGAAGTGTATTGATAACACCTGTACTATTGAATACACAATAAGCAATCGAGTAAACAAGAACCCAGCTGATGAAGTTTGGAATAGTTGTAACTGTCTGAACAAATTTCTGATATGGTTTGCATTTAATCTCATTAAGGAAAATAGCAAACATCATAGGGAACCATGAGAACAACATATTGAAACCACTAATACCAAATGTATTAAGAAGTACCTGGCCAATCTGTTTTCTTCTGACTGGGTTAGAAATCATGTACGAAAACCATTTAAACCCAACGAAGTCCTCTGAAGATAATGGAAATGGTGGCTTATAATCATAAAATGCATAACGCCATCCATAGAGTGGATAATAACAGAACAATGCTACCATAATGATAAATGGCAACACATACAGAAATTCTCTATAGCCTCTGGCTTTCTTTCTGTTCATCTTTTTCATAGCTTATATACTCCGTGCCTTTTACTAACAAAATAAAGTAAAACCTTTTACCAATAAATTCATTATAATTTTCCACTTTTGCAGTGTCAAACGTTTTTCCGGTGTAAATATTAACAATTGTGCCCGGGCAAATGTGGTGATTTTGTACAAGCCTATTACCGAAGTATTATATAAAACGTTTTATTGGTATTTATAAATATTAATTTTCACAATACAAAAACCCAGATTTCTCAACGAAATCCGGGTTTTTATACTTCAATTCATTATGTTTTTTATATCGATTCCCTTATAACCAGTTCACCAGGAATCTTAGCAATATAGTTGTCATGGTATTCTTTTGTATCCTTGTTATCATCAAGGATTTCAAGCATGATCTCTGCAGCTCTCTGAGCAAGGCTTTCAAGTTTTAAATCATATGTAGTAAGTCTTGGATAAAGATAATCAGATATTTCTCTGTTATCATATCCGAATACTACAACATCCCTACCTGCTGACAATCCGTTCTTATACAAATAGTCATATACTCCTGCTGCCATAAGATCATTCATACAAAGGATGCATCTGACGCCCTTTTTTACCAAAGTTTCTGCTCCTAAGCATCCGCTCTCTCTCGCCCAATCACCTTCTACCACAAGATCAGGATTGAACGGAAGCCCCGCTTCAAACATAGCCTTTTGTATACCTACAAGTCTTTTGCTCGAGTGCATATTGTCGGACTTTCCTGTTATAATACCAAATTCCTTATAGCCCTTATCAATCACATATTTTGCTGCGCTATAACCTCCATTTTCATCGTCTAACACGACTGAAGGATAGTCCGGTTTATCTGACAATCCATACAGAACAACACCAGGAATATCAATATTGTCCGGTATACACTGAATCTTTCTGCAATGACCGGCAATATAAATAAAGCCGTCTACTTTTACAGACATTATCTGTTGAAATAATGGTCTGCTTGATTCAGCAATCTTGATATTATCGTCATACCACTGGTTGGTCCATTTGTCATACATACGCATATTGAGAAGCATTGTACGATAATCGTTACTCTCAAGCTGCGCCATAATTGTTTCAACCATACTGACTGTAGCAAACTCTTTAATATCTTCAGTTATAATTCCAATTATTCTTTTTTGAGTCTTTCTAATACCCTGTGCAAAATAATTAGGCTGGTACCCTAATTCTTCTACAACTTTGAGTATCTGCTGTTTTTTTTCTTCGCTAACCTTAGGCTTATTATTTAACACATTTGAA
Source organism: Lachnospiraceae bacterium (assembly GCA_045627645.1). Classification (GTDB taxonomy): domain Bacteria; phylum Bacillota; class Clostridia; order Lachnospirales; family Lachnospiraceae; genus Colinaster. Next base: position 2,398 of record JAZQOC010000013.1, on the reverse strand, counting down.
ACAGTGCTAACGGTTACGCCACATATTTCAGCAATCTCCTTTAACGTTGCCGCCATATCTTCCCCAATCTTTAATAATATATCGATTTTGGTAAAACGTTTTTCTTAATGCACTATTTTACTCATGCAAACATCAAAAATCAATCATATTTTTGATTTTTCATTTACAATTATACTCATTTGGTTAAAATTTTACCTGCTTTGAACAAATGATAAATAAATTGTCCCACAAGATTCTATACTACTCATAGCTATCCTCCTGTATATTTATATTAATTCAATTAACTCTTCCGGTTTAATCGCAATGATTTGTGCACCATGCTCTTTCAGAAATTCAACACTTCTAAACCCCCATGCTACTGCAATACAATCCATATTAGAATTCTCTGCTGTCATAAGATCAACATCTGAATCACCTATATATACTGATTTGTCGCATGTAACGTTAGCCCTCTTCAATATTTCATTAACCATATCAGGTTCAGGCTTCGGATTAAATCCTTCGTGCTCACCTATTGCATAATCAAATAACCCATCAAAAAACTGCTCATTTAGAATTTGAACTGCGAAATCTGCTTTATTTGATACTACTGCAGTAATAATGCCTCGTTCTTTCAAACTTGCAATCGCATCATTAATCCCTAAATAAGGTGCCGTTGTATCGGAAGAATGCTCCCCGTAATAACTTAAGAGCTCGGATAACACATTTTCAATTATATTTTCATTTGTATTAACAGGAACTGCTCTTTCTACCAGTTTTCTTAATCCATTTCCAACAAACATTCGCACCTCTTCTTTTGTGCGTTGAGGAAGCCCAAATACTTCCAAAGAATGGTTTATGGCATTATAAATATCAGTTAGTGTATCCAGAATAGTCCCATCCATATCAAAGATTGCTATTTTATATTTATCGCTCATATATCATCATCCTCTGTGTTCTTAGCACCTGTTGAAATAAGGCTTTCTTCTCCACTATCTGATTTGTCTGCAAATTCATCAAATACTTCCTGCTTTTCTTTTAACAGAGCTACTATTTGTTCATCCACAGTATTAACATTAAGAAGTCTATGAACCATAACGGTATTGTTTTGTCCCATTCTGTAGGCTCTTGCGATAGCCTGCTCCTCTATAGAAGGCTTCAACTGTGGCTCACAAAATATTACAACACTTGCCGCCTGAATATTCAATCCGGTACCTCCAGCCTGAATCTGAGCCAACAGCACACCACCAACTATCAAATCAGAAAACTGATCTATTATCTCCTGACGTTTTGCAGGTGCTATAGCCCCTGTAATTGGTCCATATGTTTCATCCGGAAAACTCTTTTTTATAGTCTCTATAGTATTTGTAAAAAATGAGAAGACTATTATCTTACGTCCCATCATTAGGTATTCATCTATTAGTTCTTTCAATCTGACGAGTTTAGAAGATTCCTCTCCTTCTCCAAATATCCACGAGGCCTGCCTGAGCTTCATAAAGTTTTCTTCCTCGGCAAACTCCTTGTATCTTTTTTTCTCCGAAGGCAAAAGCTCTATCCACTCTTCTTTTTCTACTTTATCAGGCAAGTCATCAAGAACATCTTCTTTTGTTCTTCTAAAGTATACTCCAGATACTTTTTTCCTAAAATCAGGTGCCATTGAAATACTTGTAATCCCAACAACACTTTTTGCCACATCTGGCTGAAGACATCCAATCAGGAAACACATTTCGGCTACACGATTTTCTAATGGCGTACCGCTCATAAACAATACTCTGTCTGTATGCTGTCTAAAAAATAGCAATTGAATCGTTCTTGTCGCCTTAGGATTTTTAACATAATGTGCTTCATCCACAACAAGCATGTCATATCTAAACTCATCAGGAATTTCTATCTTTGCTAAAGTCTCATAGGTAGTTACTGCTACTCCTCCATTTTCTATCCATTGCTTAGCACTTTCTTCAGTCTTACTTCCATGCAGCTTTATCTGCTTAAGATCACTAAATCTGTCTATTTCTCGACACCAGTTTATGATAACACTCGCAGGACAAACCACCATGAAATGAGTTGCTCCACTATTTCTCAAAGCTACCATTGATGCTATTGCCTGTAAAGTCTTACCCAACCCCATATCATCTCCAAGCAATACCGCGCCCTGATTTAATATATATTGAACACCATATTCCTGATATGGATAAAGGTTTGCCGACAGTCCCTTCAAATCCAAAGGAACCTCTGAAATCGCTATTGCAAGTTCTTCTGGAAGTCCATTTTTTATTGCGATATATTGTGCATCGTCTAATTTGTTTGTCTTACGATTTGCTTTTCGTCTTGCGCGTTCAAGGGTTGCATAAAATCCCGCTGAGTTAGTAACAAAGGATTGCCAATAATTCGCATGTTCTGCCTTTTTGATAGCATATTC
>JAZQOC010000012.1:0-41865 GCA_045627645.1 Lachnospiraceae bacterium | reverse complement strand
TGTCAACTTCCTCGAATGTCCAGGAAAGTCTCTCGGAGTTCTGGCTCATCTCGAGTGCGGATGTAGCAACACCACCTGCGTTAGCAGCCTTACCAGGTGCGAACAATACGCCGTTAGCCTGGAGATACTGTGTAGCCTCGATGGTTGTAGGCATGTTAGCGCCCTCTGCTACAGCGATAACGCCGTTAGCAACCAATGTCTTAGCATCGTCAAGGTTCAACTCGTTCTGGGTTGCGCAAGGAAGTGCGATGTCTACCTTGATCTCCCACTGGTTGGTTCCCTCGGTTGCCTTGTCATGGTACTGTGCTGAAGGTCTAGCTGCTGCATACTCGGTAAGTCTTGCACGCTTAACTTCCTTTACTTCCTGAAGAAGTGCTACATCGATTCCTTCGGGATCGTATACCCAACCGGTGGAATCAGATACGGTTACAGGCTTAGTGCGAAGCTGGATTGCCTTCTGGCAAGCGTAGATTGCTACATTACCGGAACCGGATACTGCACAGGTCTTGCCTGCGATATCCTTGCCGTTGCACTTAAGCATCTCTTCTACAAGGTAAAGCAGACCGTAACCGGTTGCTTCGGTTCTTGCAAGTGATCCACCGTAGGAAAGGCCCTTACCGGTAAGAACACCCTCGTAAAGACCGGTAAGTCTCTTGTACTGGCCGTACATGTAACCGATCTCTCTTGCGCCGGTTCCGATGTCACCTGCGGGTACATCAGTGTCTGCGCCGATATATTTGTGAAGCTCTGTCATGAAGCTCTGGCAGAATGCCATTACTTCTCTGTCTGACTTGCCCTTAGGGTCGAAGTCGGAACCACCCTTACCGCCGCCGATGGGAAGTCCGGTAAGTGAGTTCTTGAAGATCTGCTCGAAACCAAGGAACTTGATAATACCGAGGTTTACTGATGGGTGAAGTCTAAGACCTCCCTTGTATGGTCCAATTGCTGAATTGAACTGTACTCTCATTGCATTGTTAACCTGTACCTGGCCCTTATCATCTACCCATGGTACTCTGAAAAGGATCTGACGCTCTGGAGTTGTAAGTCTCTCTAATAATGCGTCCTTCTTGTACTCTTCCTCGTTAGCTTCAATAACAACACGAAGTGACTCAAGTACTTCCTTAACTGCCTGATGGAATTCTGGCTGTGCTGGGTTCTGTGCTACGACTCTCTCGTAAACCTCATCAACGTATGACATTTCTTTTTCCTCCTAAATCTACATTGTATACAAATATACAAAAATACATTCATATTATAAACAAGTATTAAAAAGCATGCAACATTTTTTCTTTTTAAAGCAGAAAAATATTGCATGCTAATAAATCATTTTCTATTTAGTTTAAGTATCCTACTCAAGATACTCACTCTTTACATAACCTGTTTTACCGTTAAATTTAACCTTAGACCAGCCATCAGACTGCTTTTCTACTACAGTCATCTCTTCACCCTTATAGGCAACAGCCACTTTATCTGCTGTTGTAGATGCCGACTCTCTAATATTAACAGTATCCTTAGCTTTAGCCTTTCCACTGGATGGTGAATTAGCAAGTGCCTGCTCATCTACTGTCTCGTTGGCTGTGGATGCTTCAGTGTTGCCATCTTCTCCTATGATAGAGAGATATTCACTCTTAATATATCCATAATCGCCTTTACTGCTCTTATATACAACCTTAGACCAGCCATTAATCTTCTGTTCAACTACAGTAAGTGTATCACCTTTCTGTACTTTTCCCAGTTTATCTGCTGATTCAGAATCAGATTCACGTACATTGACAACATCTGTTGCCTTTGCCTGTTTCTCTGTTGTATCCACTACAACTGTATCTGTTTCCTCTGGCTGTTCTACTACTTCTGGCTCGTTGGCCTTATCAAGTTCCTCTCCAACAGCTGCTGTAAGCAGGTCAGGAAGTTTATCTAAAAATGCTGCCAGCTTTTCATCAGCTGCTACTGCTTCATTGAACTTAACATTAACAGTATTAGTTAAATCTACATAATCATCCTGAACAGAGATTGCTTTACAGTAATTTGCAAGTTTTTCATCCTGATCATCATCATTGATGTAATAGGTTCCGTCATCTCTCTTACATACATACCAGGCATTCAATCCCGGAACAGTCTGTTCATAATCAAACAGTTTTACTTCATAGTAAGCAAAAACAATATATGAATCCGCTACAGGACCGCTCTTGGTATAACATGTGACAACCGGATAATCCTCTACATATTCTGCTTTTTTTGCAATGACAATATTTTCCTTATCCTCAACACCAGTTTTAATAGATGTTATTGTTGCTGTATCACCAGATGCTGCTGCCTTGTAGTAAGAACTCATCAAAGCATTAATCTCCGGAATAGCATCAACCTGAAGTGGTTCATCTGTAATAACGTAATCGTTTGATACAACCTCTTCCTCAATCGCAACTTCTTCTACTGGTTCTGGCTCTTTTGATAGTGCTTTTACTATCACAACGCCAATGATTGCAACCACTACAAATGCTAAAACGATAAGAGCTATTATTTTGTTATTGATAATAAGAATAACAACATCTCTGAGCCAGCGTAATACGGGATTCTCTCTTCTTCTGTTTCTTCTTCTTCTTTTCTTTTTCTTCAAAACTATTTCTCTTTCTTTTTTAACAACATTGCTGCGCCCGACAGGAATCGAACCTGCATCAAAAGCGTCGGAGGCCTCCGTTCTATCCATTAGACTACGGGCGCCAAACAACACAACATCTTGCTAATTCTACCACAATAAATATTATCTGTCCAGTTTAGAGGGTTTGCATTCCCTGTCGGTGGTAATTCGTACCTCGCGTAACAGTGTGACAATCCGATTGAATTGGTATATAATACAAACCATGAAAAAATTAATTAAAACCAATATTTCAATTATAAATATCGTTCTTGTATGCCTTACTACAGCTATATTGCAGGCTCTTAATTTTCCTGCATTTTCATATACAGCAAAGTCTTTAGTTGCAGCATTGGGTATACTCATTTTTGTCATATATGCAGGTATTTTAGCCCTCAAAAAAGAGTTGAAGGAAAACATCATAAACCTCTTAATTCTTGGAAGCATGCTTCTTCATGCCTGGTATGTACTCAACACTGGCATCAACGACAGGCAGCATGATGAGGGTAATATTACTACATTAGAAGATACAGCTATAAACAGAGGGCATCTGGGATATATCGAATACATCTATAAGCACAAAGCTCTCCCGGATTTTAATCCCTTTGATGTGTTCTCATATTACCATCCACCTCTTCATCATATTATTGCTTCCGTAATGGTAGGCATTAATCTTATTCTGGGGGTTCAGTATGAGCTTGCCTTTGAAAATGTGCAGGTTCTGACTCTTTTATATTTTGGAATTACCATGATTTTTGCTCAGAAATCATTGCTTAAAATGAATGAAATTGTATCAGGTGATAGCGAATCTTCTATTAACGTACCTGCCCTGGCACTGATCTTTTTCCATCCAGGACTGGTATATATGTCAGCAAGTACCAATAACGATATGATTACTATGGTACTTGAGACAGTATTCATATATCTGACCTTATGCTATATAAAGAAAAAAGATTTAAAGACACTTGTTGGTATTGCTTTTGGACTTGGATTTGCTACTATCGCAAAGATGAATGCCGCTATTTATGCCTGTCCTATAGGAATTCTTTTCCTTATGCATTTTATCAGTGAAATAAAAGCAGGCAATGTTAAAGAATGGGTTAGAAATTATATTATCTTTGGTCTGATATGTGCACCTATTGGTGTATCCTATACAGTTAGAAATGCCATTTTGTTTGGTGAATCACCTGGTGTACCTACTCCTGGTGTAGATTCAATCTCCTATACAGGTATGTATTCTTATTTGGAAAGATTTGGTATTCCCCGCACTCTTGATTTAAATTATCCGTTCTTTAGTCCTTATTCAAGAAATGACTATAATACCTGGCTTATTATGCTTAAGACCGCTTTCTTTGCGGAAGTAAGACCAAATGTCAGAGGCCTAAACTTATTTATATGTCAGTGCATTATGATACTTGCTGTCATTACCTGCATTGTATTTTCTGCACTTATTATCTACACGGGTATTAAGATGATTAAGTCATCAAATGTAGAACTTGGGGTATTCCAATTAGTCTCATTTGCTACAATTGTAATCACCTTTATAGTTTTCGTAATAATATATCCATATACCTGCAGTGGTGATTTCAGATATATTCCAACAATTCTGATTACCACCTCTCTGGCTATAAATTACACCACCAGATGGCAAAAATACGTAGGAATTCTTACAACCGTACTCCTAGTCTTGTCCAATTATATTTTATTCATCTATTGCATCTAGGACAGACCGCAATTTGCCACTTTCACTTGAATAAAGATATGCATGCTCGCTTAGGATTTCTTCTCTGTCGAGCATTTCTGTGTTTACGCATCGAATCATTGAATTGATATTGTTATTTTCTCCACTAATATCCGCTGGAAGTATTATTACTTCATGAATCGAACTTGGAATTATGTAATAATCTCCCCCCAGCACATTGGCAATACTCGAAAGAACACCCGGATACATAATTACAGATGCCCCGTACATCTGTTTTCTATTGGTCAAAACATACAGATTCCCCGGGTCTTTCCCCAATTCCTCAATATCTGCTTTGTCCATCCACTCTGGAATATTCTCATATCCCGTCCCATACAGATCAAGAATAACATCATTAAGTTTTCTGGCATATACACTATTATTCTCCTGCGCGTTGGTTATAGCATCATCTATAAGCTGTTCCTGCTTAATCCCCCACATACATATATGGTTATTATGAATAAGTACAGAACCATTATCTCCTGCATCAGACTTTAAATCTACCATACATACAAGCGCCAGATCTTCAACAAGTGCATGAGGAACATCCAATAGTAATTGCCTGTTCATGGTCGCACTTATTAACTTAACAGAAAGCTTGTTTTTTATCTTCTCATAATCCATAAAAAACTCTGCTGCGTGAAAATGCGGATCTTTATGTTCTTCGTATATACCAATTATCTCCGTGAATAAATCGGCGAAATTGTCTCCTGAATTATATCTTTTAAAGTATTCCTCAAGATAAATAGTCGGGCATATATTCATGGTCTTTTCCATAATATTTAATCCATGAAGCACCACGCCATTAAGCTTCATAATCTCTTTTACACTGACCTCATAGTAATCTCCATAATAATCTTTGACCGAAGTCATCATCTTATATTTAAATTTTTCAAATTCTTCTTCGTATGCTACGTTCATTAGTTTTCTCTCCTTGCCTTTTACTGACAAATAGCAATCCGATAATGATGACAAAAAAAGACAACAAACCTAAGTTTGTTGTCTTATAGCTCAAATCAATTAAACTAATTTAATTATACACGGCTTAAGTATTCGCCTGTACGTGTATCAATCTTAATTACATCATCAACATTAACGAATAATGGAACTGATACTGTAGCACCTGTTTCAACAGTTGCTGGCTTTGTAGCACCTGTTGCTGTATCGCCCTTGAAACCTGGCTCTGTGTCTGTTACAACAAGTTCAACAAACATAGGTGGCTCAATTGCAAATACATTGCCATTGTATGAACATACCTTACACATATCGTTCTCTTTAACGAACTTAAGTGAATCGCCAATGTTATCCTGGCTGATTGGCATCTGCTCATAATTTTCTGTATCCATAAAGTAATAAAGATCACCATCATTGTAAAGATACTGCATATCTTTTCTATCAATACGAGCTGTAGGGCATTTTTCTGTAGGACGGAAAGTCTTTTCAACTACACCACCTGAGATAATATTCTTAAGCTTTGTTCTAACGAAAGCTGCGCCCTTACCTGGCTTTACATGCTGAAATTCGATAATCTGGTATACGTTACCTTCAAATTCAATAGTAACACCATTTCTGAAGTCACCTGCAGAAATCATAGTTTTTCCTCCTAATATTACATAAACGTTTAATCCTAATATAGTTTACTCTATTGGTCATGCTAAAGCAAGAAATATTTTAATTTTCTTAAAAATGTTATCATTTTTATACTTTATATCTCAAATGGCGGAATAAAGCTTTCTTTTGCAACGTCCATCTGTTGCATGAATCCATTTACAAGACCCTCATCAATAGCAAAATCCACTACCTTCATATACTCTCTTTTAGAAAGTCTTCTGTTAAGATTTGCGTATTCATGCTCCTTAAGCGGTGTGTACTGGCTCATAACTGATATATAAATATCATTACCATATCTTTCAAGCAGTCTCTTTATGACATTTTGTGAATCCTTAGTATGTCCCGGCAATACCAGATGTCTGACAATTACGCCTTTTCGAATCATACCATTCTCATCAAAGTTGCAGCTTCCGGTTTGCCTAAGCATCTCATCTATAGCCTTAATGGCAATAGCAAAATACCCTGGTGCCTTTGAATATCTGGCCGCCAAATCATCATCAAAATATTTGCAGTCTGGAAGATATACATCCACCAGTCCATCCAGTTTCTTTATAGTATCCACTTCTTCATAGGATGATGTATTATATACAATCGGTATATGCAATCCGCTCTCTTTTGCCAGTATTAACGCCTCAGTTATTTGATTTACATAATGCGAAGGTGTGACCAGATTAATATTATTTGCTCCATCGCTTTGAAGCTTAAGCATAATATCTGCAAGCTCATTGACAGAAATGGCTTTTCCAACTCCACCGCAGGAAATATCACTATTCTGGCAAAATATGCATTTCATATTACAGCCCGAAAAGAAAATTGCTCCTGAACCTTCAAAGCCCGATATACATGGTTCTTCCCACATATGCAGGGCTGCTCTTGCAATTCGTATCTCATTGCTACTGCCACAAAAGCCCTTGTTAACCGCTCTGTCTATATTGCACCGCCTTGGGCACAGATTGCACTTTACTACATCCTTATCATCCATCATCCAATTATTTCCTGATTTTTTAAATATCTATTAAGTACAATCTTCTCAAGCTTTCGCTTTAAGACTATCTGAATCTCATCTGTTGAAGTGTCAATTGGTACCACAAGCGCCGATCTTATTCCCGCTCTGTTTGCTCCCCAAATATCTGTAAACAGCTGATCTCCAACAAACAATGCCTGCTCTTTGGTGCAGCCCATATCTTCAACTGCTTTAATATAATTTTTGATGGCAGGCTTTCCCGCCTTATATATATAATTAGCACCTATTCTCTCATTGAACATCTTTACCCTTGCTTCTTTATTGTTAGATAAAAATGTAATCTTATATCCCAGTTCTTTAAGATGCGCCATAAGAGTCAGGGCTCTCTCATCCGCTGGAGCACCATGCTTAACAAGCGTATTATCAACATCATAGATGACACATCTATACCCCTCTTCATACAGCCTGTCATAATCAATAACGTATGATGATTTGTAATATTCAGTTGGATAGAACTTATCAAATAGCATAATATTTCCCCCAGCGATTTATTTGTAAAAAAAATGGACTGCGCATCAGCACAATCCATTATATCTAAATTTATAAATTTGTACCACTTATTTAGAACTTGGCAATAACACGACCATCCTCTGAATTGAAGATATCTTTGCTACTTCCTACAAAATACTGATAATCCTGAAGAGCCGAATCCTGTCTCATCATGGAAATTGCTTTTTCCATATCAAGAAGAGAAACATCTCTGTCCTTACCAATATATCCATAACTTTCCTGCTTGTTGAAAGACATCGAAACATTGTCTAAATCAACATTCTTTGGCCTGTTATCAGCAACAGGTTCAATACTGATGGCTTGTTTTTTAACGGCTTCCTGTTCAGGTTCAGCCTTAACTGGTGAAACTGATATATCATCAGCCTTTGGAATATTATTAATACGATAATCACTCATGAAATTATAGCTATTATTAATATTCATCGCCATAAAACCTGCCACCTTTCTAAAGATTTCTCGCAATTATCTTACTTACAACTAATATATCGACATATAAATAAGAATACTTATAATTACAATAAAACTTTTTCGCCAAAAATGAAAGCCTTTTTTTGTATATTTTTAAAATTTTATGTAAATCTCTTCAAAAGCAAAAAGAAACCGGACTAAATCAGTCCGGCACTTTTTAATAATTGCTTTGTATATTCATGTTTAGGATTGTTGTAAATCTGTTCTCTGTCGCCTTCTTCCACAATTTCACCATTCTTCATGACATATATCCTGTCACACATCTGGTGAACAACACGAAGATCATGACTGATAAATAAGAAACTGAGTCCCATCTCCTGATGCAGTTCATTCATAAGCTTCAATACTTCCGCCTGAATTGTCACATCCAATGCAGAAACAGGTTCATCCGCAATAATCAGTTTTGGTTTAAGCATAAGGGCTGCCGCAATGCAAACTCTTTGACGCTGACCACCCGATAATTCAGACGGATATCTGCTCAGATATTCCTCTGACAGACCTACCTTTTCAATCATCTCTCTGGCGATTTTAGCCCGTTCTTCCTTAGTCATCTTAGTAAGATTCTTAAGTGGCTCTTCCATAATGAACTGCACTGTTTTTGATGGATTCAGCGAACCATACGGGTCCTGAAAAATCATCTGAGTATTATCTTCCTGTCTTGTCACACTACCCGAGCCCGGATTAATTAGTCCTATGATAGTTTTTGCAAGAGTTGACTTTCCACACCCTGATTCTCCAACCAAACCGACAATCTCCTGGGCATTTATATCCATACTAACTGATTTTAAGACATTGACAACTTCAGTAGTTCTGCCTTTTCTCTTGGTAAATGACACACATACGTCCTTAACCTCAACCAGCTTATCACCAACTTCAATATCATCGCCTATAACTTTGCACTTTGGAATAGCTGCTATAAGTTTCTTTGTATATTCCTCTTTAGGATTTTCAAATATCTGCTCTGCGCTGCCTGCTTCCACAACATAGCCCTTTTGCATAACAAGAACCCGCTCACAAAGCTGTCTGACAAGGCTAAGATCATGACTGATGAACAAAATAGCAGTTTTCTTCTCTTTATTGATTCTCTTAAGCAAGTCAACTATCTGGCTCTGCACCGTCACGTCTAATGCTGTAGTTGGCTCATCGCATATGAGAAGCTTAGGATTGCCCACCATAGCGGCTGCAATCATTACCCTCTGTCGCATACCACCTGACAATTCATGAGGATATGAATCATATACTCTCTCAGGGTCCTCAAGTTCCACATCAGCAAGAGCTGCAAGGGCACGATTCTTTCTCTCCTCTGCTGCCAGAGTTGTATGAATCTTTAAGGCTTCTTCTACCTGCCAGCCAATCTTTTTGACAGGGTCAAGGCTTGTAAGTGGTTCCTGAAATACCATGCATATCTCGTCACCCTGAAGTTCACGAAGTTCCTGTCTTGGGCAGTTTAGAATCTCCTTGCCTTCAAATACTATAGAGCCTCTCTTCTTCATGTCATGTCTGCTTAAGAGTCCTGCGATTGCAAGAGCAGACATAGACTTACCAGAACCTGATTCACCAACAAGACCAACGATTTCGCCTTCCTTCATATCCAGGTCAAAATCAAAAACAACTGTCTCTGGAATAAGATGGTCATGAAATTCAATATTCAGATCTTCTACATGTAATAATAACTCTTCCAACTGACAGGCTCCTCTATTTCACTTCCTTACTAAGTAGTGAAAAACCTAAAATAATTGCAACAATTGTACAACCAGTAAACAATGCATAGCTTGGGTGAGTAAACAAATGAGACTGTGCCTCACTGAGCATTCTACCAAGACTGGCATCTGGTGGCTGAACACCAATACCAAGGAAACTAAGTCCTGCTTCTGCTAAAATTGCATTGTTAAAACCAATCATAACTGAACTAAGTATTACCGTTTTCGCATTTGGCAGAATATGAACAAACATAATTCTTAAGTCGCTTGCTCCTGCAAGTTTGGCACTTTTAACATAGTCCAGATTCTTAATTCTAATAAATTCACTTCGAACAATTCTTGCATAGCTTGGTACAAATGCGATACCCAAGGCCAACATCACCTGATATTTTCCGCTACCAAGTAACGACACCATGACAAGGGCAAGTAAAATACTAGGGAATGCCAATGCGACATCATTTACCCTCATCAGTGCTTCATCTAATAAGCCACCAAAATATCCGGTAAATGCACCCAGTATAGTACCTATAATGCTACCAAATGCAACAGTACCCACAGCTATAACTACAGTAATTGCGCTTCCTGACATTATACGACTGAAGATGTCACGTCCAAAATTATCACAGCCGTATATATGCTTAATGCTGACTCCCGCCATCTTAAGGCTCTTGTCCATGGTCTCTGGATCATATGGTGTCCAGAAAAGCCCTATTATGGCTGGAACAAGTGTAAGCGCAAGAAGCACTATTCCCAATATGAAGTTGAAATTATACTTTCTTTTCTTCATTAAATTTCTCTACTCTTAATTTGATTAGTCTCCAACTCGTGGATCAATCACCTTATATAAAACATCAACCAGCATATTTGTAACAATAACAATCATGGCAATTAGCATGATTATCGCTATTACTACCGGGTAATCTCGATTTTGTATTGATGTAAGAAGAATTCTGCCAAGCCCAGGAATACCAAAAACCTGCTCGATAATAATACTTCCTGCTATCATGTCTGCCAAAGCCATTCCTAAAAATGTAACAGTTGGAATAGACGCATTTTTAAGCATATGTCCAAAGAATACCGCATTACTGGTATTACCACGGCTGTATGCTGTTCTGACATAATCCTTTTTCTTTTCTCCGTTAAGGGAAGAATAAAGTAAGTTTAATATCATTGCGCTCTTTGGAAGAGCAACTGCAAGGGCTGGGAAAAACATATATCCAAAGAACCTTGCCGGATTTACACGTATGCTTACAAAGCCACCTGGTGTAAATAGTTTTAAAGTCACGCCGAAAATAAGTGTTATCAGAATTCCAGAGAAAAATGGAGGTATAGCCATATTAATCTGATTAATAATCTGAATTACTCTGTCGACCGCTGTTCCTTCTTTGTAAGATGCATATACACCAAGAGGAACTCCGATAAGTATCATAATAATCATTGAAAAAATCATCAGTGTAATTGTAATTGGCAGCTTATCTATAATCATGGATGTTACAGACATTCCATAACTGTAGCTTTCACCAAAATCACCTCTGATTGCACCACCAAGCCAGCTTAAATACCTGATAATAAGAGGTCGGTCCAGACCCATCTTATGTCTCATGGCTTCCAGTGTAGCTTCTGTAGCTGATATTCCAAGCCTTGACAGCGCCGGATCACCAGGAATAAGGGCAAATGCCACAAATACAAGAAGAGACACAATGAATAACGTGATTATACAACTGAGTATCTTCTTTAATACGTACTTCATAGTGTCTCTCCTTTTAAATTTAAATTATTTTACATATAACTTTGAGAAATCCATTACATATAATGGATAGAACTCATATCCGCCAAACTTGTTATTGATTGCTACAAGGTTTGGTAAATCCTGAATATATACATTGGCTGCATCTTCCGAAAGGATTGTTTCGCACTTCTTAAAGTATTCTGTCTGAACCTTGTCATCTGTGCTGCCAACAGCTTCCTTATATGCCTTATCATATTCTGGATTGTTATAGTTCATAAAGTTCTTGCCTGAATCAGATACGAATCTTTCAAGCATTGCTCTTGCGCTGAATGTTGAAGCATCTACACCAACTACTGTTGACTCGAAGTTTCTTCCTAAGTATACATCGTTAAGCCATGTATCCCATTCAACAAGATTAATGTTAGCTGTTACACCAATTGCCTTGAACTGTTCCTTAAGAACCTGAGCTGTATCAACATGCTGCTTGTAGTTACTTGCAACTGTAATAGTGAACTCAAATCCGTCTGGGTATCCAGCTTCAGCAAGAAGTGCCTTAGCCTTCTCTACATCTGTATTGTAAGTGTCGTTAAGTTCTTCCATGAAGTACTTACCAAAAGATGGGAACATACTTGATCCAACCTCTGTGCCCTTACCATCAGATACAAAATCCATAACATCCTGTACATCAAGTGCATAGCAAAGAGCCTGACGAACCTTTGTGTTATTGAATGGTTCTACTGCATTGTTGAGGTAAAGAGCCTGTACAAGGTTCATTGTACCCTCTTCGATATCGAACTTATCGCTTGAAAGCTGGTTAACCTGTTCGTTAGTAAGTCTAGCCATAAGATCTACAGAACCACCTTCAAGGTTCATAACGATTGTATCAGCATCTGCAACAATCTTAAGAGTAATATTCTTAATCTTTGCTTTTTCGCCCCAGTAATCATCAAAACTTTCAAGAACGATGTTTTCCTGTGGTGATCTTGATACATACTTGTACGGACCTGTACCGATTGGGTCAGTCGAATTATCAAGATGGTTTGCTGGTACAATAGCTGCTGTTAAGTTAGGAAGAAATCCTGTATCTGGCTCAACAAGTTCAATTTCTACAGTCTTGTTATCAACTACATTGATAGCCTTAACATTAGAAAAAGCCGCTACCAGAGGTTCTCCACTCTCAGTACCGGCACATTTATCAAGGGAAGCTTTAACATCCTCTACCGTTACTGTCTCGCCATTGTGGAACTTAACTTTGTCTCTCAGTGTAAATGTGTACACTGTTCCGTCCTCGTTAATGTTGTAGTCACTCGCTACGGCAGGGATTAAATCACCATTGCTATTAGGTTTTACTAAGCCTTCAAACACATTAAATAATACCTCTCTAGTTCCCGCTCCCTCTGCTACATGGGGGTCAAGACTCTCATCAAGATCCTGAGGTATACCAATGGTAATCAAAGAATCGCTACCTGCCTTACCGCCTCCGCATGCGCAGAGTGCAATAGCCAGTGAGGAAATCAACAACATCACGAGAAATTTGCTTACTGCATTTCTCATAATTTTTTCCTCTTTTCTTTGAATAAAGATTTTTGAAAGTTTTATCTTTCAAGCACATTATCGGTTGAATTGGCTTTAAAGTCAATAGAAAAGGAAATTGCACATTCAAAAATACATTCAAAACAAAAAAGAAGCGCTTACACGCTTCCCTTTTGCCTTATTACTATTTTGAAGTCATTACACTCTTTAATTCGTCCATGAAAGTATTGATGTCCTTAAATTCACGATATACTGATGCAAATCTTACATAAGCAACCGCTTCAAGATCCTTAAGTTTGTTCATAACAAGCTCACCGATAACACCACTGGAGATTTCTTTCTCCTCCATATTGAAGATCTCAGTTTCAACTTCGTCAATAAGACGATTAATCTGAGCAGCACTGATAGGTCTCTTATGACAAGCACGAAGAACTCCTGCCTCGATCTTCGATCTGTCGTAAGCCTCTCTGTTGTTATCCTTCTTAATGATAATCAACGGAATGGTCTCTACCTTCTCGTATGTTGTGAATCTCTTGCCGCACTCATCACATACACGACGTCTTCTTATGGAGTTATTATCTTCAGCTGGACGCGAATCAATAACTCTGGTGTTTTCATGATTACAAAATGGACACTTCATGGGTTCCCTCCAAAAACTTCAAAAATGACATAATTAACTCTATACATTAATTAACATAATTATATAAATACATAACTATTATGTCAACTCTTTTCTACAATATTTCGTATAAATATTGACATTTTTTCATCATATAGTGGTTTACATATACATTATGTGTCTCATTGCATAAAAAAATAGCTCCCTAAGAAGGGAGCTATAATAATCTTAATATAATTATTTCTTCTGTAAGAAATCAGGTATCTTAAGCTGGTTTTCTTCAACCTTGCTCTTAATATCAGTTGGACGCTGAAGTGATGCTGCAAAGTTTGCTCTTGGAGTAGCCGCCTGATTAACACCAGCTGTTGGCAATGGAGATGTAAATCCTGTATTTACTGGATTAACCGGTCTCATAACACCTGTATTGCCATTTGGAATCTGCTGTGGCATTACTGGTCTCATAATAGTTGTATTGCCAAGTGGAGTCTGCTGCTGTGGCATTGGTCTTCCAGCTGTAATACTTCTGTTGAACTTGCCTGTGCTTCCCTGTGCCTGATCAATACCCGTAGCAATAACTGTAATCTTACATGTATCTGGCTCGCTATCATCATACATACATCCGAAGATAACGTTAATATCAGCACCAGTAAGTGACTGAATGTAGTTAGCTGCATCATCTGCATCAAACATTGAGATATCACCGGAAACGTTAAGGATAACATCTGTAGCACCTGTAATAGTTGTCTCAAGAAGTGGAGACTCAACAGCCTGCTTAACAGCTTCAATAGCCTTATCTTCGCCTCTTCCTTCACCAATACCGATGTGAGCAATACCCTTATCTCTCATAACTGTCTGGATATCAGCAAAGTCAAGGTTGATAACAGATGGAACATTGATAAGGTCTGTAATACCTTGAACTGCCTGCTGAAGAACCTGATCGGCCTTTCTGAGAGCATCTGGCATAGTTGTCTTTCTGTCTACTATTTCATAAATCTTATCATTTGGAATAACGATAAGTGTATCTACGCTTTCTTTAAGCTTTTCAAGACCTGCTAAAGCATTGTTCATACGAGTCTTTGCTTCAAATCTGAAAGGCTTTGTAACAACACCAACTGTAAGGATTCCCATATCCTTAGCAATCTTTGCTACTATAGGAGCTGCACCTGTACCAGTACCACCACCCATACCACATGTTACGAATACCATGTTGTACTGCTGGATTGCTGATGTTAATTCATCATAACTTTCCTCTGCTGCTCTTTCACCGATTTCTGGCTTGGCACCTGCACCAAGACCCTTTGTAAGTTTCTCACCAATCTGAAGTAACTTAGGTGCTTTACAAAGCTGTAATGCCTGCTTATCAGTATTAACACCGATAAAATCTACTCCTCCGATTGCTTCCTCTATCATTCTATTAACCGCATTATTTCCGGCGCCACCAACACCAACTACAAGTATCTTTGCGCCTGCTTCTGCTTCATTGGTTCTAATCTCTAACAAGGCTCTGTTCCTCCTTTGCCCTCATACAATCACACACACTATAGTTTATTATCTTTCAACGCAAAATGCAACGTTTTTTATAGAATTATGTAAATTAATTTTCAAATTATGTAAATTAACTATCATATTCAAATGTTGTAATATTTGAATCGGGTGTATAGTTTTCCATTTTCAGTACGCCCTTCTTCCCTTTTAGCTCTGGTAAAATAGCTTTCAGTCTGATTATCTTCTCATCAATGTTATCAAAACTGCCCAGTTTTACACGAGCCTGGTCGAAATACAACGTCAGATTATAGTCCTTATCAAAATATATCTTATCTACGCTGATTTCATATTTATCCATAAGCTGTGATACATCAAGTATCTGCTTAAAAATCTGATCATCTGATACCGGAAGCCTCTCATGCATAACCACATGATCAAATTCCATTCCAATTATCTGGGGGACGCCTTCAGTTCGAATCTGCGAGGACTCGATAACTGTACCATCCTTATCGAAATATATGTACTGCCCCATATATTCAACAAAACCAGCAATTGCCTTTTCATACACCGTAATTCTTATGGACGTCGGAGACATAATTCTCACACTCATTGTTTCAATAAATGGAACATCCTTTATCTCCTTATTCCTGTATCTTAGCGAAAGCATCACAGAGTTCTTAGCCAAAAATCCATCGCCTAATACCATCTCATTTATTTCTTCTGTAGAATAATGAGTATTGCCTTCGACTATAATAGTATCCACAGTATACTTTTCAACAAATACAGCCATGCCACATATAATCAGTAGCACCACTGCCGTCAGAATAATAATCTTCTTAACCGAACTCAATCCCAAAGAAATTCTGGGCAAATGCACGGACGGCAAGCTTATTCTAGGCAAACTGAAAGTACTGCGTTTAACAGTCTTCTTTTTCTTCTTTTTTCTTCTCTTTTTTTTCTTTATATCTTCACTCATAAGTTAGATCTTAATGGAACGGGCAACATTAATTACAAGTCCCACCTCAATGAGCAGGAACATTACCGAAGTACCTCCGTAACTGATAAATGGCAACGAAATACCCGTATTAGGAATTGTATTTGTAACAACCGCAATATTAAGTACAACCTGAATTGCGATATGACTCATTACGCCTACAACCAGCAATGCGCCATACAAATCCTTTGCATTGTTTGCAATTATCATCATTCTCCACAAAAGAATAATAAACAAAAGAATAATACAGATTCCGCCAAACAAACCGAGTTCCTCGCAAATAATCGAGAAAATCATATCGTTCTGTGCTTCTGGCAGGTAACCCTGCTTCTGAATACTCTGACCCAGGCCTTTACCAAATATTCCGCCTGATCCTATGGCGTATAAAGCCTGAAGTGTCTGGAATCCTGTTCCTGACGCATATGCCTCCGGATCAAGCCATGCAAGAATTCTCGCACCTCTGAATCCGAACTTACCAGCACCTGCAGCTTTCTGAATAACAAATACCATAAGTGCACCAAATGCCGCCAGTCCACTTAATATAATAGCGAAACGTTTGTAATCCTTACTTGCAACAAATATCATGAGAAATGAGATACCGCCAATGATAATGGCCGAACTCATGTTATCAGTAATCTGCCATACCATGAGTGCCGAGATTCCTGCAGGAACCAAAGCAATTCCAAGTCCCTTCCAGCTGTTAATGTTCTCTTTCATCTTACAAATCAAACCAGCACTAAATATGATAATTGCAACCTTGGCAATCTCTGCCGGCTGAATTGAAATACCAATTCTAAGCCATCTTCTGGCACCGTTAGCCGCATATCCCAGTGGTGTCAAAACCAGTGCAATAAGTGTAAGAGATGTAAAATACGCTGTAGTAGATATTCTTTCATAAAAATGGTATGGGACAATTGCCGAAACCACCATGAAACCAAGTCCTACTATGGTCGCAAAAACCTGTTTCTTAAGATAATATGCCGGATCATTGTCTGTCACTACAGACATCGATGCTTCATATGAGCTGGTAGAATATACCATAATAAGTCCAAAACATATAAGAAACAGCACTACAAATATCATACTGTAATCAATATACGGTTTTTCTGTTTGCATATTATCAGTATGGGATTTCATCGTTTACTTCCTTAATTGCATCTCCTGTTTCCATATTCAAAACTGTTCCTGTTAGAGGAGCTGTTTCAACACTGTCGCTGTTCATTTCTTCAGCTGTTACATGTGTAGATGATGTTACATCACCACCATGTGCATCTATATTTCCATCTGCATCCACATCAGGAGCATCTGTTTGTTCTTCTTCTGTCTCTTCTTCAAGCTCGTTAGCACGCTTAACTGTTATATTAAGTTGTGCAAGTTCTTCTTCCTCTTTGGCTGTAAGCTCTTCTGTCATATAAATGTTCATATATGGCAAAACTTCAGTAAGAATACTTCTTGTAAGCTTTGTCGCAAATCCTACGTTATCCTGTACCCACGAGTTTGGCCTGTCAACTACAACATAGAAAGCAATCTGTGGGTTATCTGCTGGTGCAAAGCCCATAAATGAAAGAACGTAGTTTGTTTTATCACGTGGAACAGTTTCCGCTGTACCTGTCTTACCACCAATCATATATCCTGCAGGTCTTGCAGTCTTACCAGTACCTTCCTTAACAACGCCTACGCAGTAATCAATAATCTGTGCAGAAGTCTGTTCAGAAATAGTCTGCTTCAAAACTCTTGGACTGATAGTCTTAACAACAGAACCATCAGAAGCTGTTATTTTACTAACCATGTGTGGCTCATAATAATAACCACCGTTGATAAGTGAACAGTATCCTGTAATCATCTGAATCATAGTCGCATTAAAGCCCTGTCCAAATGTAGATGTTGCAAGTTCTGTTTCACCCATTGAATCTCCATGGAATACAAGTGAATCTGTTCTTGCTTCACCATAGAGGTCGATATTGGTCTTTAATCCAAAATTATATTTATTCTGATACTCAAGGAAAGTCGAAGCACCAATCTGTCTTCCCATAAGCATCAAAGATACGTTACATGAATTTTCTACTGCACCAAGAACACTTAAGGTTCCGCAACCACCCTTTTTGTAGTTATGACACTTAATATTATGTGTAGCTACAGGAAGTGAACCATTACATGTATAATACTCTTCTCCTGTAAGCCTTCCTGATTCAAGTCCACATGCTACAGTAAATGGTTTGTATGTCGAACCCGGTTCATATGTATTACTTATACAGAAGTTTTTCCAAAGATTTGCAAGATTCGCATTTCTTGTCTCATCATCTGCAAGTTCTTCTTCGATATTTCCCTCTGTAAGAACCACTGCGTCGTATGGAATAGTACCGTTGACTTCAGCTTTCTTCATACCAATAAGTCGGCTTGTATCTCTTGGATCATTAAGATTAAAGGTTGGGTAACTTGCCATACCAAGAATCTCGCCAGAGTTAACATCCATGATGATGCAGCCAAGGTTATTAGCACCGTTACCATCTCTTGCTACATTCTTATTAGTCTCATTGAATTCATACAGATATTTCTCTATAATCTGCTGAATGTTGGCATCTATAGTTGTTACGATATTGTAACCATCTGTAGCCGGAATAGTTGTTCTCTCAAGCGTTTCATCCTCATTAAGATATCCGTACTCTCTTCCGTTAGTACCCTCAAGTACTGAATTATAGTACTGTTCAAGACCGTACTGACCACCTTCACCATTGATAGTAAATCCAATTACATCACTAGCCAAAGTATTGTTTGGGTAAATGCGCTTGTATTCATCTTCAAACCATACACCAGCTATGTTTGGGTATGTCTCATTGTCATTATCCATCTCAACAAACTTACTAATCTCATCATAAGTAAGTTTCTTTGCAAAAATCTTATACTGAGAGGTTGGGTTGTTGGTAACATGCTCTCTGATTGCAGAAACATCAAGTGTTGGGAAACAATTTCTAAGTGCTGTAAGTGTTTCCTCAAGACTTTCTTCCTTCGTTAACATGACCTTCGAATCGATAATCATGTTATAAACCTTTTCAGAGGTTGCAAGTTTGTTGCCTTTGGCATCAAGGATATCTCCACGCTTATATGGCAATGTAATAGAATTATATTTCTGCTGGCTAAGCACCTGTTTCTTGTACTGTTCACCATTGTCTCTTGTAATAAAAATCAGCTTCGCACTTAACCCAGCAAAAGCCAGCAACACTGCTCCGAACAATATTGCCAGCTTTACCTGCATATCTTTATTTAATCCGCTGTCTAACCTTATTTTCTTTATTCTTCTAACTCTTTTTTCGTTACTCAAAACAAACTGCTCCTAGTTCTTTGGCAATTCTTTCAGCTGACGAACATAATCGCTGCCCTCATCTGATATTGTAACAACCTGACCAGCTTTTGCATAGGTCATTCCCAATTCTTCTACTGCAATCTGCTTAATATCTTCAAGATTTACGCTTCCTTCGATTCTTTCAAGTTCTTCATCGTTGGCAAGCTTGAGGTTGTTGAGTGTCTGCTCAAGCGAAGCTACTCTCTTTGTGCTAATTGTTAATTCAGCTCTTGTATCAAGGTAGCTTGAGAGGATGAAACAAAGCACTACCATTGCCGTTGCAAGAAAGAGTACATATCCTGGACTCATTCTCTTTGCCTTAGCTCTGTTTCTTGCTACTCTGGCATCTACAGGCTTAAATGGTTTGTTCATCTCCCTGATAAGGTCTTCTTTTGTTGCAAGATTTCCCTGAACGTATCTCTGTCTTCTGTTTGCCTGTAAATTTCTTGTTGTTGCCATTTCTTACCTCTATATCTTTTTCTCAAAAATTCTTAATTTAGCGCTTTTAGATCTGGGATTTTCTTCCATTTCCTGTTCGCTTGGTAAAATAGGTTTTCTTGTCACCACTTTACCCTTTGGCTTATTACCACATACACACACCGGGAAGCTTGGAGGGCATGTGCAAGGATTTTCCTGCCTTTTGAATTCCGACTTTACTATCCTGTCTTCCAACGAATGGAAGGTAATTATCGCAAGTCTGCCTTCATCATCAAGAAGTTCTATCATGTCATCCAGTGTATTTTTTAACACTTCCAATTCTCTGTTACACTCAATTCTGATTGCCTGAAATGTTTTCTTCGATGGATGGCCGTTAGTTCTAAGCTTTGCAGGAATCGCCGCCTTTATAATCTCATTGAGTTCATAAGTTGTATTGATTGCGCCCTGCGCTCTTGCCTTAACGATATGTTTTGCTATATTTTGTGCGAATCCATCCTCGCCGTAATCTCTGATGATTCTGAAAAGTTCCTTTTCGCTATATCCATTGACAATGTCCTTAGCTGTAAGGGCTTGTCTTCTGTCCATCCTCATATCAAGTTCTGTATCGTACTTATAAGAGAAGCCTCTTTCTACTGTATCGAGCTGATAAGAACTAACTCCCAGATCAAGAAGTATTCCATCAACTTTTTCTATACCAAGTTCTGAAAGAACACTTTTCATCTTTTCATAGTTGCTTCTGACTATCGTTACATTACTGTAATCTTTTAGTCTTTCGCTTGCAGCATTAATTGCATCCTCATCCTGATCGATTCCTATCAGTCTTCCTTTGTCAGATAATCTTTTGACAATTTCCGAAGAATGACCTGCACCGCCAAGCGTTCCGTCAACATATATTCCATCTGGTTTAATATTCAGACCTTCTATGCATTCGTCCAGCAAAACTGATCTGTGCTTAAATTCCATATTTTATATTCCAAATCCGAGATTCTGCATATGCTCTGCAATCTCATCCACATCATCAAAGTTCGTAGTGTTATCCCAGCATTCCTTGCCCCAGATTTCCACTCTGCTTCCAACTCCCACTAAAACTACATCCTTCTCGAGTTTTGCAAACTCTCTTAAGACTGATGGAAGAAGAATTCGTCCCTGCTTATCCACTTCTACATCGGCAGCCCCTGCAAGGAAGAATCTTACGAATGCTCTCGCTTCTTTATTGGTGATTGGTAAGGTTTTTAATTTCTCTTCGAAAGCGGCCCATTCCTGCTTGTCGTACACAAACAAACATCCATCAAGACCTTTGGTAACAACAAACTGTTCTCCAAGGCTTTCACGGAACTTAGCTGGAACAATCAAACGTCCCTTTTGATCAATTGTGTGATTATATTCTCCCATGAACATGATAATCTACCACTTTTCGCCACTTTCTTACCACTTTTCACCACTTGCTACCATTCTACAACTAAAAAACACATAAATCAAGCATAAAATGGCTAAAAATCAAGGTTTTTTCAACTTCGTTAAAAGACGGTAAATTTGCATTATTTTTTATAATTTGGCAAATAAAAAAAAGCAGTTTTTTAGTAAATCAATCTAAAAAACTGCTATTTGTGTCAAATTGTGGTGAAAAAATTTAATTCTTATACGCTTTAAAGCATATAGTTACAACTAAACGTTAAAGAGGAACTCAATAATATCTCCATCCTCAACTACATACTCCTTGCCTTCTGTTCTCTGCTTACCTTTTGCTTTAACAGCCTGGTAATCAAATCCAGCTTCTTCAAGGTCCGAATATGCCATTACCTGAGCACGAATAAATCCTCTTTCAAAATCAGAATGAATCTTACCTGCTGCCTGAGGTGCCTTCGTTCCTTTTTTAATTGTCCAGGCGCGGCATTCTTTCTTTCCATCAGTAAGATAAGATATCAATCCAAGCAATGCATAACTTGCCTTGATCATTCTATCAAGTCCTGATTCTGCAAGTCCAAGTTCTTCTAAAAATAAAGCTTTCTCTTCTTCATCAAGATCAGATAATTCTTCCTCTGTCTTAGCACAGATTGGGAGTACTGATGCACCCTCTGCTTCAGCTTTTTTCTTAACTATCTGATAATAATCACTTGCCTCTGGATTCAAAACACCATCGTCATCCATATTGCATGCATAGATGATTGGCTTTGCTGATAAAAGTCCCATCTCCTTCATGCAGGTAGCCTGAATATCATTAGTAGCATCATATTCAAATGTACGTGCATTCTGTCCAGCCTCAAGATGAGCCTTTACTTCATTCAAAAAAGCCTCTTCTTCTCTGGCTTCCTTATTGCCACCCTTTCCAGCCTTTACAGCTTTAGCAAGACGATTCTCCACCATATCAAGATCTGAATAGATTAATTCAAGATCGATACATTCCATATCTCCAGCTGGATCAACTGCAACCGCCTTTGTAGCATCCTCAACCACATGCATAATCTCATCATTATCAAAACATCTTACTACATGAATGATTGCATCACACTCTCTAATATGTCCTAAAAACTTATTGCCAAGTCCCGCTCCCTTTGAAGCGCCCTTTACAAGTCCTGCTATATCGGTAAATTCAACTACTGCAGGTGTCTTCTTATCTGTTTCCCAGTAATCTGCAAGCTTATCCAGTCTTTCATCCGGAACCGCTACAATTCCTGTATTAGGTTCAATAGTACAGAATGGGTAATTTGCTGCCTGCGCATTTGCTGTACCTGTAATTGCATTAAATAATGTACTCTTTCCAACGTTTGGTAATCCAACGATTCCTAATTTCATACATACCTCCATCAGGGAAAATTCTTTGTGCTCAAAGCATCCCTTTGAATTCACTCACTGTGATAGACTATCATATATGCACACATTTGTATAGGGATGTATTTTAGTATTCCCCACCAGCCGGACAAGGATGCTTGTGTCCAGGACCATATGCACAATCTTTGCAATTGTAGCAGGCCACATATTCCGAGCCATATAATATCGCTTCGCTAAATGCAGGATCCGCCAGCAACCCGCACCCCAAATCAACCGTGTCAATCAGGTCATGTTCAAACATATATTTAACCTTTTCAACCGTTCTAAGCCCATTCACTGTGGAAACAGGCACACGTCCCTTGAAATGCTCATGCATCTGAACCCCCAATGCTGCTATCTTGTTGTATGGTATATCTTCTCCAAGTTCCATCTGGTTGAATTCGCCAATTCCACAGGACACCTGAAGGTAATCACACCCTGCCTTAACATAGTATTCTGCTATTTCAGTTGCTTCCTCTATAGTTGGATCAGCACCTGATATTCTCATAGAGATAATAAAATCTCCACCAAGTTTTGCTCTGATTCCTTCAATTATCTCACAGCCAAGTCTTGCCTTGTTCTCATTGCTTCCGCCATAACAGTCTGTTCTCTTATTAACTTTGGACGCAAAGTCATTAATCAAATAAGCATGACATCCATGCAACTGTACGCCATCATAGCCTGCAGACTTTGCTCTGACCGCTGCCTCAACAAATTT
The DNA here is from genome assembly GCA_045627645.1 of Lachnospiraceae bacterium. GTDB lineage: Bacteria > Bacillota > Clostridia > Lachnospirales > Lachnospiraceae > Colinaster. Next base: position 18,515 of record JAZQOC010000012.1, on the reverse strand, counting down.
ATCAATGATTGTCTTTATTTCCTCTACTGTAAGTTCATGCGCCTCACGTTCACACCAGCCATTGTTCCACAAGGTCTTTGTTGGAGATGTAAGAGGGCCACAATCCGGATGTGTTCCAAGCCCGCCAAAATGTAACTGCGGTATAACCACAGCACCATGCTTATGAACAGCCTCTGTAATTTTTTTATGCCCCTCTATCTGCTCGTCGCACCAAAGTCCAATCTGAGTAGGCGCGAGCCTTCCCTCTTTTGCGACGCATGTTGCTTCAACGACAATAAGTCCACATCCATGAGCAGCTCTTGCTTCATAATGCTTTATAAGTTCATCATTAACCAGGCCATCATCGTCTGCGATAAACTTAACCGTTGGAGCCATCGTAATTCTATTCTTGACTATTTTTGTACCAATTTTAATTGGTGAATTTGGATCTGTCATTATTTTGTCCCCATATGCACAAAGCCAAAGAGTCTTGCTGACTGGGCTCCTTCCATTCCCTTAAAAGTAAGTGGAATCACCGTGTGTTTCTCTGAGTTAGCCACAACCTCCTCAGCTCTGTCAACGATTTCTTTAGGAATCGCCGTATAAACATCGTATGTATCTTCGTCACCGTCATAATCCAGTCTGTATTCAAAGAATGTGTCATCTCCCGACATAATCTTCATGGATTTGCCGTTGTCCTCTTTCATGAATGTCATGGCAAGATAATTAGCCTTGTCTTTGTTCACACACATGTGGTAGGTAAATGACCCACCCGCTTTAGCATAACGGGTTGTTCCACATTCTGTGGAACCCACAGAGCCCCCCCAGTCAAACATTCTGTGAAGTTCATCTATTTCATACTGACCATAGCCGGGCTGAACAGTATCAATAACTGTCATATCAGAAATATCTTCACCAAGTTCTTTCTTGGCAGCCTTTTCATCTTCCACTTCCTGCTTAGTCTTTACCGTGAAATAAATACCATATCTCTCTTTATATCTTGAATAATGTGGTGCAAATGACAATCCACAAATATCCATATCAAACTTAAGACCTGCTGCCTCACCATCTTTCACCAGATATCTGTCAGCATTATCGATAAATACTTCAGGACTAATATCATCAGGTAAAACAATATCATCATATCCAGAAACTTTTCCTGCCGGTATCGTAACAATTACCCCCGTAGTAGTTGTTTCCATGTTGTCACAACCCAAATCTGCACTTAATACAAACGGACCATACTTAAAAGCCACGCTTCTTTCATTGTCCGCAAGTGGACATGCCGTAACCTTCATAGGAAGAGTAAGTTCTATTACACTTCCACTTTGCAGCCCCTTATCAACAACCACAAAGCCACTCACTACATCAATAGCTTTTGCTTCACCATTTACAACAAGTCTTGCGCCATCTGCCCACGCCGGGATTCTAAGTGCAATTCCTATGCCCAACGCTTTACCATCTGTAGATTTCACTGTGATGGTCACCTTATCACTATGCACAAGATCAGCATCCATCTCTACAATGGCATTCTTTTCTTCCCATTCAAGTCTTGACTTCTCGTACAGACTTACAATTACATTGTCATCATCATGGTAGAATATGCTGTCATTGAGTTTTGTAAAGTTCTCCATACCAGTTCCAGTACAGCACCAGAACTTATTAAATCTCTGTCCAAACACTTTAAAGTATCCTGTGGACATTGGCTGAAAGTATGTAGTCATTCCAGTCTCAGGATTCTGTGAAGAAAGAATTGTATTATAGAATGCGTTCTCATAGAATTCCAGATACTTCACATCACCAGTATTACAAAACAGTGTTCTTGAAAACTTTAGCATATTGTAGATATTACAAGTCTCACAATTGCAGTTAGTTCTCTCTTTATCAAGGATATAGTCCTTACCGAAATGCTCCCATTCACTGTTACCGCCAGTAACATAGGTATGCTTCTTTACGACTGTATCCCAGAAACTTTCTGCATATTCTTTATAACGTATAGCATCAATTTTCTTTCCTTCTACACTCTTCCCATGGCAGGCATTGTATCTGTTTAATGCTCCAATAAACTTTGGAATTGTTGTATTGGCATGGTAATTATTAAGAGTATTCTCACTTCCTGATGCCACTCTTTCAAACAGTTCAACAGAATCAAACGTGTGGGCAACCCATGCATATTTTTCATCTCCAGTCAGCACAAACAATTCGTACAACACTTCATTCATGCCGCCATACTCAACACGTATGACCTGTGCAGCTGTTTCTTCATCCCAGCCTTTTGCTCTGTTAAACGACCAGTCTCCAATTCCCTTAGCAAGAGTCAGGGCAGGTTCATATCCAGTAAGTTTATATGCATCAATAACACCAGCTAAAATCTTATGCAGTGTATACCATGGCACCCAGGCCTCAGTCATAATATTAGTCTTATTCTCTTCGATATTATCAAACTGCTTTTCCACATTGTCCGGATCAACTATTACAGCGCCAAAAAGAAACTTTTCTTTACCTTTAGAATTAGCCTGGCACTCTAAAAGTCCATCAACCAAATCTGTAATCATCTTATACAGAATATCTTTGTTTGTCTTATCAACTCCAGGATTATCATAAGCCTGTGCAATTGCAGATAAGAAATGTCCCAGAGTATGTCCACCTATAAGAGTAGACTCCCATCCTTCATATCTCTCTACGCCCTTTGTATCAAGGCCGGCTGTTTCTCTGAATCCAGCCAACAATTTATCCGTATCAAATGCGATAAGATAATCAACATCCTTTTCCATAGCATTGACACAGTATGCATCAAGATTTTCTACCTTCGACATTGGAAATGTCTTAATATTTGTAAAACTCATCCCGTAACCTCCAATTATACCCACATCATTTGCATTCTTCTAATAGCAACAGATAATTTTCATATCTGGTCTTACTGATTAACCCCTTTTCAACCGCTTTCTTTACACCACAGACTGGCTCATTTTTATGAATGCAGTTATCGAACTTACACTCACACATATATTCATCAAACTCAGGATAAAACCATCTCAAATCCTCTCTCATCACATCAAACAATGACAACGATGAAAATCCGGGAGTATCCAAAATGTACGAATCATCATCCAGCGCAAAAAGCTCACTATGTCTTGTCGTATGTTTTCCTCTGTCTATCTTCTCAGATATGCTTCCAGTCTCCACCTTAACATCACTCTGCAAAAGATTAATAATCGAAGACTTACCAACACCACTTGGTCCAGCTACTGTAGTTGTCTTACCTTTAAGCAGCTTTGCCACAGTATCTATCTCGATTTTTTCTTCTGCACTTGTAAAGATAACAGGATAGCCTGCCTTCTCATAAATCTTTTCAATTTCAGCCAGCTTATCATCCCCTGCCAGATCTCTCTTGTTAAATACAAGCAGACATGGAATGTCATTTTGCTTCATAAGAATAAGAAACCTGTCTAACAGATTAAAATTAGGTTCAGGCTTCACAGACGCAAATATGACTAATGCCTGATCGACATTAGCCACATTAGGACGTATAAGGCTGTTCTGTCTATTCAGTATCTTCACGATGTTTCCAGTCTTCTTGTCTTCATCGATAACTTCTATATCGCAGTTATCTCCGACAAGTGGCTTTTCATGATTCTTTCTGAATACACCTTTTGCCTTACACTCATATATATCATGCCCAGCTACGTGGACATAGTAAAATCCAGCAATACCTTTTACTATCTTCCCTTGCAAACGCTTATTCCTCTGAGAACTTAACTGATCTTCTTACGCTACGTTCTTCTTCCTGTGCTTCAGATGTAACAATATTACCGTTCTCATCTGTAGTAGTTGTTCCTGGTATTGTTACCTTGTAATCAATAGTAATGACACCTTCTCCGCTTCCAGTAATACCTGTTATGTTCATGGAAACCGGGAACGATGTTACTGTTTCACGCTTTAACTCAACACCTTCTATTGTAGAAAGGATAACTGTTGTCTCTGATCCTGTAGCAAAATCAGGATCTTCTGTACCAGGGCTTTCAATATTTCCTACATAGTAATAAATCTTCTCACCAGTTCCAACACTGATTCTGATATCAACCTTTGTTCCACTTTCAACAGTTACATCAGCCGCATATGACTGATAGCAAACCTTATCAACCAAATCAGCATTAGGATCTGTTCCTTCCAAAACAGTTCCAAGCTGTAATCCATGCTCAGTAAGAACCGCCATGGCATCCATCTCGCTAAGACCTATTATGCTAGGAACCTTAACCTGAATTACTTCTGCACCAGAACTAACAGCAAGAACGATTGTATCCTCCTTGTCAGCTTTCTCTCCCGCTGCAGGAGTCTGTTCTACGATATTACCCTTCTCAACTGTAGAGGATGCTACCTGGACCTTCTCTATGTTCTTAAAACCTTTTTTATTAAGAGTTGCTACTGCTTCTGCATAGGACATATTAAGACAACTAGGTATCTCCATCTTACCAGCATCTTCATCTGTTCCATCTGTATCATCAGCATCCTCATCAACATCTGCATCTGTGACATCAGTAATCGACTCTATCTCATCCATAACATCTGTGTCACCATTAATATCAAACAGTCCAAATTTCTTTCCAACAAAGAATAAAACAAGGACACCAATTACAATAGCAGCAATTACAGCAAGAACTGTTGTAATCTTCTCCATAAGTTCTTCCTGCGAACCATCGTTAGCTGCAGGACGCTTACGCTTGCTGTCTGTTCTAACTGCTTCAGGGCGTTTCTTTGGTCTCTTTCCAGAAGATGAATTCTTACCATTTTTCCCATTTCTGCCATTCTTGGAAGCTGGTTTCTTTTTCTTAGGAGCGCCTTCACTTCTTGATGAAGACTTACCAGATGCCTCCATAACGCTTTCGTTAGTTCTTAAGACAACGTCTTCTGCAGCGATTCTTCCTGTCTTACTCTTGATTTGCTTCAAATCATCGTCAGTAACCATTCTGGTAGCTGCATCTTCGTCTGGGTTTGAAATCTTAACGAAGTCCTCATCTGGTTTCATAAGAGACTTCTTAAGATCAACTATAAGCTCAGCCATGCTCTGATATCTTCTGTCAGGGCTCTTCTGCGTACACTTAAATACAATCTGTTCAACACTGATTGGAATCTCTGCCACGTACTCTCTTGGAGAAGGCATTGGTTCCTGAATATGTTTAATAGCAATAGCTACAGTAGTTTCTCCGTTAAATGGAACACGTCCAGTTAACATCTCAAACATAGTTACACCTAGACTGTAGATATCACTCTTCTCATCAGAGAATCCACCTCTTGCCTGTTCAGGAGATGTGTAATGTACAGATCCCATTACATTACTGGTAATAGTATTTGAACTTACAGCCTTTGCGATACCAAAGTCTGTAACCTTAACCTTACCTTCTTTTGAAATCATAATATTCTGAGGCTTAATATCTCTATGAATAATATGGTTATTATGTGCCGCTTCAATACCCATGGAAACCTGAATAGCAATACTAATAGTTTCCTTGATTGAAAGTCTGGCCTTCTTCTCTATATATTTCTTGAGAGTAATACCCTCAACTAATTCCATAACAATATAGTAAATTCCGCCCTCTTCACCAACGTCATAGACATTGACAATGTTAGGGTGCATCATACCAGCTGCAGCCTGCGCCTCAGTACGGAATTTGGATACGAAGTTCGCATTCTCCGAAAACTCCTGCTTAAGGACCTTAACTGCAACAAATCTATTAAGCTTATTATCTTTAGCTTTATAAACGTCCGACATACCGCCGGTACCGATTTTCTCAAGGATCTCGTAACGATCTCCTATCATCATACCTATCTTAATCATCTATTTCCCTCTTCTGCGAAGGGTTCAACAAGAACAACAGCGATGTTGTCCTTACCTCCATTGTTATTAGCTGCTTTAACAAGGCTTTCTGCCTTTTCAACTATATCTCTCTGGCCCTGCATAATCATGCGAATTTCCTCATCCTCAATCATATTGCTAAGTCCATCAGAGCACATAAGGATAACATCATCTTTGCCAAGTTTTACGTCGAAGAAGTCAACATCAACATCGTCTAACGCGCCTATAGCCCTAGTGATTATATTCTTATCTGGATGGGTTCTGGCAAGCTCACGCTTAAGCCCTCCCATTCTGATCATCTCTTCAACTAAAGAGTGATCTCTTGTAATCTGTTTTATCTCTCTGTCATTAATAATATAAAGTCTGCTATCACCAACATTGGCTACACACAGTTTGTCACCCTCAATTGTGGCAGCAACTACAGTTGTTCCCATACCGTTAAGTTCTACTTCTTCCTCAGCTTTTTTTCTGATAAGCTCATTGGCACACTTAATAGCACGCTCAAGCACCAGAATCTGAGATTCTTCTGTAGATTTACTTATCTCATCAACGATTGTCTCGATAGTGTATCTTGATGCATAATCCCCTGCATTATGTCCGCCCATACCGTCTGCTACAAGGAACAAATTCTTCAAAGGACCTACTGGCATCTCTGATGTATACACATAATCCTGATTAAGTTTTCTTCTTTTACCTATGTCGGTAATGGAAAAAGTTTTAAGCATAATACTACCATTCGTTTTTGTATTTAGACACAACAAAGCAAGTTTACTGCTAACAATCCCCTTTGTTTTCAGTAAGCTTACGTCTTCTTAACTGGCCACAGGCTCCATCTATGTCCTGTCCCATTTCCCTTCTTATAGTAACATTTATTCCATTTTTTTCAAGTTTATTTTTGAAAGCCACTATCGCTTCCCTGGTTCCTCTTTTGTAATCTCTTTCCTTAATAGGGTTTACTGGTATGAGGTTTATATGCGCCCCTACCGATCCAGCCAGGGATGCTAACTTAGTTGCATCCTCCAGGGTATCATTAACCCCCGCAACAAGACTGTATTCGAATGTGATTCTTCTGCCTGTCTTTTCATAATAGTATTTACAGGTATCCATAAGTTCACTTATAGAATACGTATTAGCAATAGGCATAAGCTCACGTCTTTTCTCATCTGTAGATGCATGCAGTGATAACGCAAGTGTTATGGCGAGCTTTTTATCTGCAAGCTCACGCATTTTAGGTACAAGTCCACAGGTGGAAACCGTAATATTTCTTCCACTGATATTAAGACCATCCTGGTCGGTGATAAGCTCGATAAACTTAAGAAGATTATCCAGGTTATCCATAGGTTCACCAGTTCCCATCACTACAATATTGGAAATGCGCTCGCCTACATAGTTCTGTATGGCATAAATCTGATCCAGCATCTCTGAAGGCGTAAGATTTCTCTCCCATCCATCCAGTGTCGATGCACAGAATCTGCAGCCCATCTTGCACCCAACCTGTGAAGAAATACATACACTGTTGCCATGCTTATATCTCATAAATACACTTTCAACCAAATTGCCATCCCAAAGAGCAAATAAAAATTTCTTTGTCCCATCCATGGCAGATTCCTGAAGTCTTTCAACACTAAGAGAGGTGTATTCGTATGTGTCTGCAAGAGTCTGTCTTAAATCTTTAGAAATATTGGTCATCTCATCAAAGGATCTGGCAAGCTTAACATGCATCCAGTCATACACCTGCCCCGCTCTAAACTTTGGAAGCCCAATGTTTTTAAACTCTTCCTCTAATTCACTTTTGCTTAGAGATTTTATGTCAACCAACTCTTTCAAACCTCGCTATGAAAAATCCATCATGATCCTCATTTGGAAAAAGTGTTTCTTTCATCTTTAATTCCAATGGATAATTACTACGCAGATAATCAACCATATCATCATTTTCTGCTTTTCTCAGGGTGCAGGTAGAATACATCAAAGTACCTCCTACTTTTACATACTCCCACACATTATCCATAATAGCTTTTTGTAATTCGCAAAGGCTGTCTAAGCCTTCTTTCGTAACATTCTTTTTGATATCCGGCTTTCTTCCAATTACACCAAAACCTGAACAGGGAACATCTGCAATTACCACATCAGCAGTCTTTACTGCAGTCTCATCATACACAGTTGCGTCCCATACAAGTGTACTTAGGTTTTGAGCATCCATTCTTTCCTTGTTATCTTCAATCAGACCAACCTTATAATCAGATACATCCCTGGCCTGAACCCTGGCACCCTTGCTTATTGCATGGAGGCTTTTTCCTCCAGGCGCAGCACATACATCAATTACAAAGTTATCATCTGCAATTCCTGCATATTCACACACCATCATGCTGGCTACATCCTGAATAGTGAACATGCCCTTTTGGAAGCACTGTAATCTTCCTAAATCTTCTGTTCTCTTAAGTTCATAAGCATACTTAGGATTACTAAGCTGTCTGTATTCTATTCTCTCATCTTCCCATTCCTTAATCACCTGGGCGATCTGCTCCACTTTAAGGCTCTCATCTATTCTTGCAAATACATGACTTGGCTTCAAATAAGACTCCAGTATTTCCTCTGTCTTTTCTAGTCCATAATCTCCTGTAAGACTGTCAATTATCACCTCTGGCACAGAATACTTTATACTGAGATCCCCTGCATCAATGCAGTTGTCTTTATTAGCAGAAATCTTTCTAAGTACACCATTAACGAATCCCGAAAGATTAACAAACTTTCTTTTTTTAGCCAGCTTTACAGCTTCATTGATTGCCGCACTGTCAGGCACCCTGTCCATATAGAGAATCTGATATGTACTCATACGCATCAGGCATCTAATTAATGGCTTCATCTTATTAACAGGCGTATTCGAGAAACTGTTAATAACATAGTCAAGAGTAATCTCCCTCTCAAGTGTTCCCTCAAAAAGCCGCTTAATAAAAGCCTTTTCCTGCTCTTCTATGTAGTTATATTTATCCAGAACATTTTTTATAAGAATATGACTGTGGGTCTGGTTTTTCATAACATCCAGAAGCATATCCAATACTATTTCTCTGGTATTAATCCTTGTATTATCCAAGACAGTCTCCTGTGTTCAACTTATATCCAAGTAAAAATGCGCTCATTTCCATGCGCTTTTTACCTTCAAGCTGTATCTCTAACAGTCTCAATGCCTTATCACCACAGGCAACTGTTACGCTCTTCTTATCTACAGCAATTATCTCGCCTGCTTTGCCATTTATTTCAGCAACTTCAGCTTTCCAGATTTTTAACTGTTTTCCGTCTATAAAGGAATATGCACTTGGCCATGAGTTTAATCCACGCACATATCTTTCTATCTTCTCTGCAGAATCTTCCCAGTTGATTCGTCCCATGTCTTTACTTAACATCTTCGCATAATTGCTCTTTGAATCATCCTGCTTGATTGGTGTTAATTCACCTTTTTCGATTAATGGAAGTGCCTTTACAACAGCTTCGGCACCGAGGATACTCAACTTATCAAACAGACTTTCACCTGTATCTGTATCCTCAATTTTTACTGTTTCCTGAAGCAGTATATCTCCTGTATCGAGCCCCACATCCATCTGCATAATAGTTACACCTGTTTCCTTAAGGCCATCCAAGATAGCCCACTGAATAGGTGCAGCTCCTCTGTATGCAGGCAAAAGCGACGCATGAATATTGATACAGCCGTATTTTGGCATCTCTAAAACTTCCTTTGGAAGAATCTGTCCAAAGGCAGCGACAACAAAAATATCTGCTTCATATTTTCTTAATTCTTCTATTGATTCCTCATTTCTGATTCTTACAGGCTGAAATACCGGAATGTCATACTTTATTGCGCATTCCTTGACCGGTGACATACTGATTGCCTTTCCTCTGCCCTTTTCCTTATCAGGCTGTGTGACAACAGCTGTAACCTCGTGACCATCTGCGATGATAGCTTCCAATGCGCCCACCGCAAAATCAGGAGTTCCCATGTAAACAATCTTCATTATTAATCCTCAATTTCTTCCATATCTTCGCCGACGTTTCGAATTTCACCCTCAACCTTTTCAACATACATGTGTCCGTCAAGGTGCTCTATTTCATGACAAAGCGCTCTGGCAAGAAGTTCTGTTCCCTCTATCACCTGCTTCTCCATATTTTCATCATAATACTCAACCTTAACATAGTTTGGTCTGGTCACATCGCCGCATTTTCCAGGATAACTCAAACATCCCTCCTGACCTGTCTGCTCACCGTCTGTTTCAACAATAACAGGATTGATAAGCAAAATTGGATCCTCATATGTAACATCGATAACAGCTATTCTCTTAAGTATTCCAACCTGTGGTGCCGCAAGACCAACACCATTGGCATCATACATAGTCTCAAACATATCATCAATCAACTCAAGGGTTCTGTCAGTAACCTGAGTGACCTCTTTACATACCTTTGTTAATACAGGATCTCCCATAATTCTAATATTTCTGATTGCCATATTTTCACTCTCTTTCTCTGTTAATATGAATTCATCGGGTTAAAATCAAAATAAACCATTATATTGCAGTCTGGATTGATTCCTTCTTCAAGTCTGTCCTTACATTCCACCAACAGTTTCTTTTGTTTACTCTTTATATAAAATACAAATCTATATACGTCGTTAATCTTACCAATTCCCGCCTTGGCTGGTCCGATAATGCTAATATCCATCTCCAGACTCTTTATATATTCTGCCATAGAAGCCGCAGTATTTCCAGCCAGTGTTTTATCAGTTGAAGTTACCAGCACAGCAAGTATCTCATGCACAGGTGGATAACCTCCAAGTTCGCGATACAAAAGCTCTTCCTCGTAAAATGCCTTGTAATCCTGACTTGCTGCATGCACTATGGCATAATGTTCTGGCTGATAGGTCTGAATAATAGTCTGACCTGCTTTTTCCCCTCGGCCAGCACGTCCCGCCGCCTGAGTAATTAACTGAAATGTTCGCTCTCCAGCCCTGTAATCATTGATAGCTAAAGACATATCCGCCGCAATAATTCCAACCAAAGTTACATCAGGGAAATCATGTCCCTTGACTATCATCTGCGTACCAATAAGCACATTGGCTTTCTTCTCACTAAAAGTACTTAATATCTTTTCAAGATTACCCTTTTGTTTTGTAGTATCTGCATCCAGCCTTACTGTGATTGCATTACTGAAGGTCTTTAAAACCTCCTGCTCTATCTGTTCTGTACCCGCCTTAAAGCCAAGCAGATACTTGGATTCACATTTAGGGCAAATCTTAGGACGTGGTCTTTCATAACCACAGTAATGACATACAAGTTTTCCTTCCTTTTGATGCTCAGATAAGGATACCTCACAGTGCGGACATCTTAGCACCAATCCACAGCTTCTGCAGGAGATAAAGCCTGCATAGCCTCTTCTGTTCAAAAACAGCATCACCTGTTCGTCCTTGTCCAGCTTTTCCTGAATGCTTTGTCTAAGTTCATTACTAAAAATTGATTTATTGCCACCATGAAGTTCACTTCGCATATCAATAATCTGAGTCGTAGCCAGTTCTCCTCCAACCGCTCTCTTATCCATAGTCCACAATACATATTCACCACTCATGGCTCTGTAATAGGATTCTATGGAAGGGGTGGCGCTGCCAAGTACAAGACTTGCACCGTGAAGATTAACCAACTTCTGTGCCACCTCTCTTGCGTGATACTTTGGCATATTTTCAGATTTGTAAGAACTCTCATGTTCTTCATCTATAATCACCAGTCCAAGATTAGGAAAAGGAGTAAACAACGCAGACCTTGGTCCAATGATTACATCTATTTCTCCTACCTTGGCCCTCTGGCACTGGTCATACTTTTCACCTGGTGAAAGACTGGAATTAAGAACCGAAGCCCTCTCACCAAAATAATGATAAAACCGCTTTAGCGTCTGATAGGTTAACGCAATCTCAGGTATCAGAACTATAACCTGCTGCCCTCTTTCAACAACCTCTTTAATCAGACTGATATATGTAACAGTCTTTCCACTTCCTGTTATTCCATGCAACAGATAAGTCTGCCTTATGCCTTCCTCATAATCTGTCAGAAACTCATCATGTATGGCCTGTTGTGTCTCATTGAGAACAATATCCTTCTCTTCACTTTTTGTAATTACCACGGGATTTCTAAAGTAATTAGTAGCAGTAATTCTTATGATTCCATTTTTCTCAAGCGAAGAAAGTGTTGAAGCAGAAACATTGAGTTTATTAACCACAAGGCTGTAATCCAACACGCTCTCTTCCAAAAGTTCTTCAAGAACCCTCACCTTGGCAGTCTGTTTCTTCCTAATAGCCTGTGAGTAGGCATCCATAGCCTCCTCTTTTGACACTATTAATTCAATAGTCTTGTTCTCTTTAGGCTTGTAGGCTTTTTTTACCGGTAAAACAGTCTTTAATGCAGCATTCATGGTTGATCCATACTGCTCTTTGATAAATGCAGCCAGCTCAATCAGTTTGCTTTCTGAAGCGGACTGCTCCACCAGAATATCTGTTATACCTTTAATCTTGCTATCGTCATAATCTGCTTTATCTACGATTTCAAGAATATATCCCGTTATTTCTCTATTACCTTTACCAAAGGGTACCGTTACCTTTGTACCTGGGAAGCATCTGTCAAGTAATCTGTCTGGGATTCGGTATGTAAATGGTCTGTCCAGACTCTCTATGCTTATATCAATTATTATTTTTGCATACACTGGCACATACCTCCTCTCATACAATTACCAGATAATAGTATACCATATAAGCAAAACAAAAGCACCAGAGCCATACGGCCTGGTGCTTTCGTTCTTATGAGGGGGAGATAGTGAGTTCTCAACTATCTATGAATGTATAATATCAGCTATTTATGTTCATTCTGTGTCCAAATTCTAAAAATAAACTAATATTTATTAAGAATTCATTACATATAATTATTTAGTATAAACTGGATGCTCCTGTTACCCTGATATTCATTGATTGCAGGATAATAGATTATGTCCATCTTAATCCCTTCACATTTCTGACTCATTAATCTCTCGCTGGTTCCTGACCCATACTTCAAATCTATGGTTTCAAACAGCTTGTCAATATTTCTAAACAAAACCAGCTGAGCATATGTTCCGTCTGCTGCACGCACACTGATTCGCCCCATGCTTCCATTGCCCATAGTCCTGCAACTGATGAATTCTACATCCTTCTGAGCAAAAACAGGTTTCTCATTACCCACGCCAAAAGGCTCCAATATCTCAAGCTGATTTATAAGACTTTCGCTCACGTAGTTCATAGGCATCGGTACATCAATCACTATTTTCTCTTCGAAGTCTTCTTTTGTAAGTTCACAGTTTTCATTGATTCTTAAATCAAATTCTTTAAGTCTGTCCTGTTCAAGCGAAAAACCTGCTGCAAGGGCATGTCCACCATACTTGGTAAACACATCCTTAACCTTTGTCATAGCCTCATATATATGATATTTCGGTATACTTCTTGCCGAGCCTTTAAGGCCCTGCTCAGAATCTGTAACCACAAATACAGGTTTATAATATTTTTCGCGAATTCTTCCAGCTATAATCCCCGCAAGACTCTCATGAAGTCCCGGGATATATACAACCATTACTTTTTTTGCCTGTATATTATCTTTGGCTATTATTTCCTCAGCCAAAGCCAGTCCCTGTTCCGTAAGCTCTTTTCTATTCTCATTTAACAGTTTTAATTCTTCTGCGATTTCAACAGCTTCTGCAATAGTCTCTGCCCTAAGCAAATCAAGACTTAACATGGCGCTTTCAAGTCGGCCTGTCGCATTGATACATGGGCCAAGTACAAAACCTATGCTATGTGCTTTAACAGCTTTACCTTCAAGTCCACAGACTTTTATAAGGCCCTGCATTCCCATATTCTTACTGTGTAGCATAGATTTAAGAGTATTCTTAACCAGGGCACGATTCTCACCTACAAGTTCCATAACATCACATACTGTTGCAAAGCCTGCCAGTTCTTTAAATTCCTCTATGTACCCTGTATCCTCGCCAATTGCATCGAATAAAGCTTCAATCACTTTGAGAGCCACAACCGCCCCGCAAATCCCTTTGAAAGGATACTCGCAGTCCACCTGCTTAGGATCAACCACCGCGTCAACCTCTGGGATAATATATTGTCTCCCCTCACCATCTTCCACAAAAGGAATCTCGTGATGGTCTGTGATTATACATGTCATTCCAAGTTCTTTTGCATGGTCAAATGCGTCCCTGGCAGCTATTCCGTTGTCACAGGTTATAATTGTATCAACGCCATCAGCATATGCATCATCAATTAAGCCTTCACTAATTCCGTATCCGTCTCTTATTCTGTGAGGAATTACAGCATCAACATCAGCACCACAAATCTGTAGTCCCTTTGAGAGAATATAGGTTGACATAATTCCGTCGACATCATAGTCACCTATAACACGAATTCTTTGTTCCTCGTCAATTTTGTCCATAAGGATTTCAACGGCTTTGTCTACATCTTTCATGTATTCGTAGCTGTAAAAGCTCCTGCTGTCTGCATTAAGGAACTTTCTCATGGACTCCTCATTCTCAAGTCCACGATTTCTCATTATCCTGACTACAACCTGATCAACGCCAAGGTTGTCTCCTATCTGTTTAAAATCACAACGCTTGGTTGCTAACATCCATTTTGCCAAATATACCCACCTGCCAATACTAATGTATTAAAAAAATAGGGATGAGCAAACGCCCATCCCTGTGTAATCTCTTTATTAATTCTTTGCTTCCTTCTTAACAAACTTTGTTCTGAAGATGAACCACAAAGCACCTGTAAGACATACAGAAGAATATGTACCTACTAAAATACCAACCATAAGTGGGAGTGCGAACTCTTTAATAGATGTAACGCCTAATACATAAAGAGCTGCAACCATGATAAATGTTGTCAAAGATGTAAATATACTTCTTGATAATGTCTGGTTAATACATCTGTTAACCATCTGCTCAAGTGTCTCATTTTTCTTAGCTACTACAAGGTTCTCTCTAATTCTGTCGAAGATAACGATTGTAGCATTGATTGAGTAACCTACGATTGTAAGCATACATGCAATAAATGTTGAACCAACACTTACCTTAGCCAGTGCATAGAATGCAAGAACAATTAAAACGTCATGAACAAGTGCTAATACTGAACTTGCTGCAAATCTAATATCCTTGAATCTGAACCAGATATAAATCAACATACAGATTGTAGCAACAACTACCGCTATGATAGCATCTGATCTCATCTCTGATGAAATTGTCGAAGAAATTGATTCAGCTGTGATCTTCTCTGCATTTACACCAAACTGTTCTGTAAGAGCAGCCTGCATATTCTCTCTCTGCTCAACGTCGAGTGTAGATGTCTTAAAGATAACCTCGTTTGTACCCTGTACCTTCTGAGTCTGAACGGCTCCACCGCCAATTGCTGTCTCAATTACAGGAACAACCTTGCTGTCAATATCCGCAAGTGACATATCTTCATTGAATGTTACGCTTGTAGATGTACCACCCTTGAATTCAAGAGAGTAATTAAGAATATCACCATCATTTGACTTATTGATTCCCATGAATACAAATCCTGAGATAATAAGAACAAGTGATATTACCATAAAGATAACCTTCTTTGATAAGAAGTTAACCTGTTTTCTTTCCTTTGCTCTTCCATAGAACTTCTCATCTCTAATACCAACTGCATAGAAGGCATTAATGATAAGCTTTGTAATAACAAGAGCTGTAAACATTGATACTACAATACCAAGTCCAAGTGTCTGAGCGAAGCCCTTGATTGGACCTGTTCCCATAGCACCAAGAACAAGTGCAGCTATAAGCGTTGTAATATTACCATCCAAGATTGCTGATAAAGCTTTCTGGAAACCAATCTTAATTGATGAGCTTACTGTCTTACCTGTTGCAATTTCTTCTCTGATACGAGCGAAAATGATAACGTTCGCATCTACTGCCATACCGATTGAAAGAATAATACCTGCAATACCTGGAAGTGTAAGTGTAACTTCAAATGCATTAAGCATAAGAATTGTAAGGCACACATAAATAGCAAGAGCAATAACTGATGCAAAACCTGGAACAAAGTAAACGCATATCATAAACAATGCTACAATTCCAAAACCAATTGCTGCAGCATATAAACTTGTCTTAATTGCCTCGCTACCAAGCTGAGCACCTACTACATTTGATCTTAATTCTTCAAGTTCAAGCTTAAGTCCACCGATACGAATTGTAGTTGCAAGCTTGTCGGCTTCTTCAAATGTGTTGCTACCTGTAATAACACAACGTCCATCTGTAATAGGTACCTGAACTGCTGGACTACTTACAACCTGTCCATCATAAATGATACCGATTATGTCTTTATTAACAGCAGCCTTTGTAGTAGCTTCACCAAATGCCTTTGTACCAGCCTCAGTAAACTCAAGCTGTACCACAAATTCATTGTTACCCATCTTGTTCTGCTGAGAACCAGCCTGTGCGTTGGCAACATCTGAACCTGTTAATATCTCATTTCCATCTTTATCGATAAAAATTAATGAACCAGGCTTACCAAGCTCCTCTAATACGGCATTAGCATCACTAACGCCTGGAATCTCAATACTAATTCTGTCTGAGCCTTCCTGATATACCTGAGCTTCTGTAGAATAAGATTCAACTCTCTTCTGTAATTTGTAAATTGTATCTGCCATATCTTCCTTTGAAGGCTCTTCTTCACCAACAACCTGATATGTGATACTTACACCACCTGCAAGATCGAGACCCTGCTTAATCTTTGAAGCGCTTCCTGCTCCTGAACTGTCTATACCGTAAATACTTGCATAGATGCCTCCTAAGAGAACTGCAAGCATAATCAGAAGCGTAATAATACCTTTTTTCTTTGTCATCTCTTTCATCCTCCCGGCTTTATTCCAAACCGTCTTCTTCCTCAGCCAAGGCTGCCTTTATCATAATCGCACATTCTATTCTCTTACGCTGCAACTCACAGCCAAGATCATATGCATCATTGATATTACCGTGGAAATTGTAAGAATTGGCTGCGCATCCACCACTACAGTAGAACTTTGCGAAACATTTCTTACACTTTTCTTTAGCATAAACGTTACATGTTTTGAACTCATCTCTGATATCAGTTCTTGTAATGCCTTCATCCACATTGCCCATAAGGAAATCTTCATTACCAACAAACTGATGACATGGATAAAAATCTCCCCATGGTGTAACTGCCAGATATTCTGTTCCCGAACCACATCCGCTAAGTCTCTTAGCAACACATGGACCACCTGTTAAGTCTATCATAAAGTGGAAGAAATTCACACCTTTGCCTTTTTTTCTTCTGTCTATGATATCTAAAGCAAGCTTATCATATTCCTCCATAATCTTTGGAATATCTGCTTCCTGTAAAGCATAGTCATCTGTAGGCTTAGCTACAACAGGCTCAACCGAAATCTGTCTAAAACCAAGATCAGCAAGGTGTTTCACATCCTCTGAGAAGTCCAGGTTATTATGTGTAAATGTTCCTCTTACATAATAATTCATCTGGTCTCTGCTCTCAGCAACCTTCTCAAACTTTGGAACGATGAGATCATAACTTCCCTGACCACCTCTGAATGGTCTCATCTTATCATTAATCTCTTTTCTTCCATCTATTGAGCATACAATATTTGCCATCTCTTTATTGGCAAATTCAAGTATCTCATCATTAAGTAGTACACCATTGGTTGTCAGTGTAAATCTGAACTTCTTGTTGTTAGCTTCTTCAATACTTCTTCCGTACTCAACCAGCTGTTTGACAACATCCCAGTTCATAAGAGGCTCACCACCAAAGAAGTCCACCTCAAGATTTACTCTGTTCCCTGAATTGGCAACAAGGAAATCCAATGCCTTCTTACCTACCTCAAAGCTCATAAGAGCTCTTCTGCCATGATATTCGCCCTCTTCCGCAAAACAATATTTGCAGGAAAGATTGCAGTCATGTGCGATATGAAGACATAGTGCCTTAACTACCGACTCTCTCTTCTTAAAATCTATAATATAATTTTCGTAAATATCCTCTGTATATAACTGTCCAGCTTCGTGAAGTTCCAAAAGTTCACAAACAACTTCCCTGATATTTTCAGCGCTGTAAGGAAGATTCTCACAGGCAAGGCAGGCTGCTTCAATAGCAGTCTCTCCTGTAATTCCGGACCCCACAATAGTCTCTAATACAGGTACAATCTCATATGTGCAGTCATCAACAACGTGTACCGAGCCACTGTTAACATCAAGCACAATATTGTATCCATTATTCTTATACTGATGAATCATAAATACCTCTGATAAAATAGTAATTTAACTGCCAGGTATTCCACTTTCTGCAAAGCATTATGGTTAATACCCAAAAACAAACTCGAAGCCAGACTTCTGACCTCGAGTTTGAACAGTTTCTGTCAAATAAGCAATACTATCTCATCTTCTCGCAGCTCTGATTTCCAACTGTACAAGATGTCTTACATGCTGACTGGCATGATGTCTGGCATTCGCCACATCCACCCTTCTTCATAGACTCCTTGAGATTTCTTGTGTTAAGTGTCTTAATATGCTTCATGGATATGTCCTCCTAAATAAAATGCGAATCCATATTGATTCTTTGTATGAT
>JAZQOC010000011.1:0-2671 GCA_045627645.1 Lachnospiraceae bacterium | reverse complement strand
TCTGGCGCATTTGCTCCTGCCAATTTGCCACTGAAGGATATAGTAAGCAACTTTGTACTCTTATCTTTTGCAAGTAAATCAACAGTGTACATTGTATTAAGATCTGGTGTTGTGCCTGCAGTAGCTAAGTTGAAGGTATTCAACTCATCCACCATGAATGTCAGATATAAAGTCTCTTTGTTATAAAGTCTAACCTTATGAACATTAATCTTGTCCTTAACCAATGTATTCTTCGTTGCCTTAGAAAGGCTGTCTACACCGTAGTAACCAATCATGTTTGGACGACGGCTTGCTTCCTTACGGTCTAACAAATCGAGTCCGTCAAAAGAGCTGTGTTTGTCTGTATAGATAACCGCAAATACCTGTCCGTCTTCTGGTGTGAATTCAACAGTAATTGCACCATTGTTCAAAATTGACGCATCATATACATAATTACCCAGCAATTCGAAAAGCCAGTATTTATCCTTTGACACACCTTCTGGATTGGCAAGGTATGCATTATAATCTCCTGCTCCTGCGCTAAGGGATACAATTACATCTGCTCGATCGTCTGTCCAGAGATTTGAAAGACTCTCGTCTGTTTGTAGTGTTTTGTAGTCTACTGTACTTATTCCATCTGCTGCTTTATATATTATATAACCATCTGCATCTACGCCATTTTCTGCAAGAAGATCCTCCTGCATATCTATAATACGCTCATTTGCCACGTATTCTGTAAGCTGATTCTGTGCAGCCACAAAGAGGGTCTGGGCATACTCATTTTCTTTTTTGAAGGTAGCCCAATCCTGCCAAGAAAGAATTCCTACTGCAGAAAGACCACACAAAATAGCCAAAATGGTTATTACTATTATCAATTCGACAAGAGTAAAACCTGCGTTTTGGCTGAGGTTTTTCTTTATTCTGTTGGCACAAAATCTGCTCAATTTCATATTACGCCAATTCTCTCCCATACATTTATCGGATTGATGCATAAATATATGAAGAGTATACAAACAAATTTGTTTACATAATTGATTATATTTTAGCATAAAAGAGTAATAAAAGTGTCACAAAATACGTAAAAAAGAGAGTTATTTCGCATTTTTTCGAAATAACTCTCTAATATATTTTCTGTAAACCTATTTCCTTTCAATTTTACAAACTGTTTCCACATGATTTGTTTGTGGAAAATTATCATAAGCACGTACTTGTTTAAGCATATATCCATGTTCATTAAGATACTTAAGGTCTCTTGCCAAAGTAGCGCTGTCACAACTTACATATACAATTCTTGATGGCTGCATCTTAACCATAGTATCCAGACATACTTCATCACAACCCTTTCTTGGAGGATCTACCATGATGACATCCGGATGTAACATATCACTACCTGCATTGCTGGCATTTTCGTAGAATTCCGGTAATACTTCTTCCGCTTTTCCAACGAAAAATGTGGCATTTTCAATATCGTTGGCTTTCGCATTTTCTCTGGCATTTTCAATAGCTTGTGGTATTATTTCTACTCCATATACCCGCTTTGCTTTCGCCGCCATAAACAATGAAATAGTTCCTATTCCACAATAGAGATCCCACACCGACTCTTCATCTGAGAGAGCCGCGTATTCCAAGGCTTTTCCATACATATTCTTTGTCTGCTCTGGATTAACCTGATAGAAAGATAGTGGCGATATCTTAAACTTCAAATCTCCGATATAATCCTCTATGGTGTCCTCACCCCAGATTGTATGATAATTGTCTCCCATGATGACGTTATCACGGCTACCGTTTACACTATAAGAGATACTTGTTACACCCTTCACCTCGGATATTACCCTAATGAATTCTTCCATATGGACAAACTTTTCACCGTTGATTACAAGACAGACCATAATCTGACCTGTTGTGAAACCTTTACGAATTAACACATGTCTTACTAATCCTGTCCATCTTTCCTCATCATAAGCTTTTATTTTAAATGCGCGCATCCAGTTCAATACACGCTCCAGAATTTCTTTATTTTCCTCAGCCCCAAGTACACAATCTGTGTTAGCTATAATACTATGAGTTCTGCCTGCATAGAAGCCAGCTATCAGATTGCCTTCCTTGTCATATCCAACTGGATACTGAGCTTTATTTCTATATCTGTAAGGCTCGCTCATTCCACATATTGGCTCCATAATTGAGTCAATATATTTAGCATCAAAACCGCCTATTCTGACCAAATTATTTCTAACTTTATCCTGTTTAAACCTAAGTTGTCTCTCATAGTTGATTGCCTGTAAAGAACATCCACCACACTGCCTTGCTATTGGACATCTTGGATCAACTCGGTCTTTAGAAGCTTCTACGATTTCCTCAAGTCTTGCATAGGCGTAGTTTTTCTTAGCCTTCATAATCTTTACTTTTACTTTATCTCCAGGCAATGCGTCCTTCACAAAAAGGGTATAGCCATCAGTCTTGCCTATACCCTCTCCATCATTGCCAATATCAACTATATCAATGACCAGTCTGTCATCTTTCTTATAATTCATATTAATCTCCATTTCACTCATGAAGTCCTACAAATTCCCTATGTTTATTCTGGCATCTTTGTCATTCTTACATTTGTATCCAGAGTTCTCTGGAAACCAATCCAGTCTGGGCTGGAAGTTGATTCCATAAGCTCCTTAAAGGTCTCCATCTTGGCATCAAT
>JAZQOC010000010.1:0-14215 GCA_045627645.1 Lachnospiraceae bacterium | reverse complement strand
GGATGTCTGGTTTAAGGAAATCCATATTTGTATCGAAGTAATCCTGAACTGTAGAAATATTCTTCCAGTAATCTGTTGTTTCATATCCATAGATTCTCTTGATATCTTTGTATCGAATAAGAATATCCTTAACAAAGTCATATCTGTTTTCTTCTTCTGCATTCTCATTAATCTAGATAAGCTGACTTCTACGGATAACATAGATACCACATGAAATAGTATTAGATGAAGCAAGTACTGGCTTTTCTTCAAACTCTACTATTCTGTTGTCATTATCTAACTTAAGGCATCCAAATCTTTCGATTTCCTCGCCTTCATCTGCCTTCTTACATACAACTGTAATATCAGCCTTCTTTTCAATATGCGCCTCAAGAACCTTATTATAATCCATCTTATAAACACAATCACCAGATGCAATAACTACATATGGCTCATGACTGTCTTTAAGGAATTCAATGTTCTGCGCAATTGCATCAGCAGTTCCTCTGTACCAGTCTGTATTCTCAGAAGTTTTTGTTGGAGAGAATACGTAAAGACCTCCCTGCTTTCTACCAAAATCCCACCACTTAGATGAACTAAGGTGTTCATTAAGGCTTCGTGCATTGTCCTGTGTAAGTACTGCAACTCTCTGAATATGTGAATTTGACATATTACTAAGCGCAAAATCAATACTTCTATAGCTACCAGCTACTGGCATCGCAGCTGCTGCACGCTTATTAGCTAATTCGCCCATTTTGCTATGCTTGTTTCCGCCACCTGCCAAAATAATTCCTAATGCTCTCATTACTTGTCACCATCCTTTACCAAAGATTTACCACTTGCAAGACAGTTATCTGGATAATCTGCCAATGTAGTATTACCAAATACAACTGAATTCTTTCCAATAGTAACTCCATCAGGTACTGTGGTATGTTCGCCGATGCAGACAAGACCATGATTGTAAATATGAGGATCTGTTTCGTTATCAACTTCCTCACCAATACCAGTCTTAATATTATTTCCTAAAACTGTATTCTCAGCAATAATCGTCTTATTAATCTCGCAATTATCACCGATTGTCGTATTATTCATGATAATTGAATCACGCACAACTGTGTTTGGTCCGATTTCTACACCACAGCCAATAACTGAGTTGTAGACCTTACCATATATCTGAGCACCTTCACCAATAATACTTCTCTCAACAACTGAATCCCCTGAAATATACTGTGGCTGAAGCGCATCATATTTTGTATATATCTTCCAATATTCCTCATAAAGATTAAATTCTGGAACAATATCAATAAGCTCCATATTAGCTTCCCAGTAAGAATGAAGTGTTCCTACATCCTTCCAGTAGCCATTGAATTCGTAAGCATAAAGTGGTCTTCCCTGCTCGTGGCAGTATGGAATAATATGCTTACCAAAGTCGAGACTAGGCTGTTCAGCCATAGCAATGAGTGCTTCCTTAAGAGTCTTCCAGTTAAAGATATATATACCCATGGAAGCAAGATTACTTCTTGGATTAGCTGGCTTCTCTTCGAAATCTGTTATACGTCTGTTCTCGTCAGTAATCATAATACCGAAACGCTTTGCTTCTTCCATTGGAACAGGCATAACTGCGATTGTACACTCTGATTTATTCTGCTTGTGGAAATCAAGCATTACTTCATAATCCATCTTGTAAATGTGGTCACCTGAAAGGATGAGAACATATTCTGGATTAAAGCTTTCCATATAATCAATATTCTGATAGATGGCATTGGCTGTACCTGTATACCATTCACTGTTAGAACTCTTCTCATATGGTGGAAGAACTGTTACACCACCAATATTTCTGTCAAGATCCCAAGGAATACCAATACCGATATGTGTATTAAGACGGAGTGGCTGATACTGTGTAAGTACACCTACTGTATCGACGCCTGAATTAATACAGTTGCTTAATGGGAAGTCGATAATTCTGTACTTACCACCAAATGAAACTGCTGGCTTTGCTACCTTGGATGTTAAAACACCAAGTCTGCTTCCCTGTCCGCCTGCAAGAAGCATAGCAATCATTTCCTTCTTTATCATGTAATCACCTCTGCTATCCTATGTTTTAAGCTACCGCTTTTATAGGCATAAAATCGTATGTATATTTTATCATATTGTATAGATGTTAGCAAAAGTTTACTTAAAAATCTAATTTTTTTGTAAAATTTACACAAATGTAACGGCTCGTTTTTGAAAGAATAGCAAAATCCTTGTGTCCACTTAAGAACTGTTACACAACATATTGTATTCTTATCTTGATTTAGATTGTATTTTCGCATTTTTTGGAATAGAATTATTGATGAAAACCATCCGTTTTGGAAAGGATTAAGCTATGTATCAGATAGACTTTAACAAGCCTTGCCACGTATACTTCTGCGGCATTGGCGGAATAAGTATGAGCGGTCTCGCAGAAATACTTCTTTCAAGATCATTCAAAATTTCAGGCTCCGATATGAAGGCCAGCCCTCTTACCTCTCATTTAGAGGCTCTTGGAGCAAAAATATACATTGGGCAGCGAGAAGAAAATATCACTTCAGATATTGATTTAGTGGTATATACCGCCGCTATCAGCAAGGATAATCCTGAGTGGATTGCCATGGAAAGCCTAGGACTCAACAAGATGTCCAGAGCCGACCTCTTAGGACAGATAATGCGTAACTTCGAGCTTCCTATAGCAATAAGTGGCACTCATGGCAAGACAACAACTACTTCCATGATTAGTGAAATACTTATGGCAGCAGAAGCAGATCCTACTCTTTCTGTAGGCGGTATGCTTAAGAGTATCGGCGGAAATATTCGTATTGGTCATTCAAAGTTCTTTGTAACTGAAGCCTGTGAGTATACAAACAGTTTCTTAAGTTTCTTTCCTAAAATAAGTATCATTTTAAATATAGAAGAAGACCATATGGATTTCTTTAAAGATATTGATGATATTAGAAACTCATTTACCAGATTTGCTAATCTTTTGCCTGAAGACGGCACACTGATTATCAATGGTTCGATTGATAAGTTAGATGTAGTTACTGCTTCTATTAAATGTCCATATATCACATACGGACTTACAGGCAGCGAGGACTACTACGCTACAGATATTACATATGATGAGTTTGCTCATCCAACCTATACCCTTCACAGTCCTAAGGGAGAATCAGTTGTCAGCTTAAGTGTTCCAGGCGAGCACAATGTTACTAACTCCATGGCGGCTATCGCATTTGCAGATATCGCTGGACTAGACAGAGCTGCCTCAGTAGCTGCTCTCGCCTGCTTCACAGGTACAGACAGACGTTTCGAAAAGAAGGGAGAAATTGGTGGTGTCACAATCATAGATGATTATGCTCATCACCCAACAGAAATCAAAGCTACATTGACGGCTGCTAAGAATTACCCACATAAAACACTGTGGTGCGTATTCCAGCCTCATACATATACAAGAACCAAAGCTTTCTTACAGGATTTCGCTGATGCACTTTCTCTTGCAGACAAAGTTGTTTTAGCTGACATCTACGCAGCTCGTGAGAAGAATACCATCGGTATTTCTTCCATGGATTTGAAAGCAAAGATAGACGAACTCGGAAAAGAATGCTATTATTTCCCAACTTTTGACGAAATTGAAAATTTTCTTTTAGAAAATTGTTCACAATCCGATTTGTTAATAACTATGGGAGCCGGAGATATAGTAAAAGTCGGCGAAAGCCTTCTTGGACAATAAGTTATTCACATTATCCACCAATTTTGACTGCATTATGACACTTAAATTTGGTGGATAAATTTATTCATAAGAAATGTTGTGTTTTGTAGATTTGTGGGATTTTGAGTTCTAGATATCCACATTTTCCACATTATCCACAATGCCGGAATCCCCAGTGTTTTCAAGGGTTTGCGGGCTTTTTAACAGTTTTCATTTGCAAATGTCTGTGATATAATTCAACCTACATTCAATTATAAATAATTGGATGATTTTGGGAATGTCAGGTGAGACAATGAGTAAGTTTTCTGTTTACCGCGATGTAGATAACGGTTGTACGTATGTTTCGAATCAGTTTATTGACGAATTTCTTGTGGAGGCTAATGCTGCCCAGATTAAGGTATATCTTTACCTTCTTCGCATGACTGGCAATACTACAAGTGTGTCTGATATGGCCGATAAATTCAATTATACCGAGAAGGATATCTGCCGTGCGCTTAAGTACTGGGAATCAAAGCAGTTACTTGGTATCAACTATGATTTGGACGGCTCGGTTGTAGGAGTTAAATTGTTCTCCTATATAGCACCAAAGGCTCCTTCTGTTCCAGCTCAGACATTTGTACCTGTTACAGTTCCATTTGGTAATATTAGTTCTATTAACCAGGTAAGGGTATCTGATACCACTAATGCTCCTGCTGCAGAAAACACTTTTGTTAAGCCAAATTATTCTGCAGATGACCTCAAGGCCTTCAAGGAACAGGAAGACACAGCAGAGATTATATTTATCGCTGAGTCTTATCTTGGTAAGACACTCAGTCCTGCGGATATCCGATCACTCTTATTTATCACAGATGTATTGGAATTTTCTACAGACCTGATTGATTATCTTCTTGCTTACTGTGTGGACAAGGACAAAAAGAGTTTCAGATATATAGAAACAGTGGCAATCAAGTGGGCAGAGCAGGGAATCACTACACCTGAGGAAGCTAAAGCCGAATCAGGGCGATATGATAAATCCGTATACACAGTTATGCGTGCCTTAGGAAAGAGCAACAATATGCCAACCCCTAAGGAAGCCGAATATGTTAAGCGCTGGACCAACGAGTTTGGTTTCAGTACAGATATAATATTGGAGGCCTGTACAAGATCTGTAATGTCAACAGACAAGAACAGATTTGCATATACAGACTCAATCTTAAAGAACTGGAGACAGGCCGGAGTAGTTACTACAGGCGATATCAAATCTGCTGACAGCAAGTATCAGCCAGTTAAGAAGACAACAACTACTTCCTTCCACCAGTTTGATATGAAACACAATTACGATTTCGATGAGATGGAAAAAGTCCTTCTTGGACAACAGTAAGGAGTAAACCTTGTCATTTACAAACGCTCAATTCGATTCCATTAAAAGAATATATGATAACCGTCGCATGGATAATCAGGCTCTCCTTGACGAAAGAAAAGCTTACGTTGAATCCCATGTCGATGGATATCGTGAATTATCTGACGCCATTGTATGTCTTAGCATGGAACGTGCCAAGCAGTTACTCAATGGCGAATCTAATACTACTGACGATTTGAAAGTCACAATTGCAAGTCTTATAGACCAGAAAAAAGCTCTTCTTAGAGCAGCGTCTCTTCCTGAAGACTATCTTGATCCAATCTATACCTGTAAAGATTGTAAAGATACTGGATACATTGATGGTCAGAAATGTCATTGTCTGAAGAAAATCTCTATTTCAATGCTATATTCTAATTCGAATATTGAAGAATACCTTAATTCTGTGGACTTTTCTCAGGTTTCTGACAAGTATTATGAAGGCAAGGATTTGGAGGCTTTTAAGGATACCTACCAGAAGGCAGTTGATTTTGTTAATAACTTCAATACTGACTTTAAAAACCTTGTATTTTATGGTACAGTAGGTAGCGGCAAATCACTTATGAGTGCCTGCATTGCAAAAGCGCTCATTGAAAAGGAATATTCTGTTTTGTACTTTAGTTCTTCGGGACTTATGGATTTGTTCTCAAAGTACACCTTTGATTACAAAAACAGACAGGAACTGTATTCCGCATATTCTGATCTGTTTGAATGTGATTTACTAATAATAGATGATTTAGGTACTGAACAGGTTAACAATTTTTCTATATCTACTTTGTTCGCCTGTCTTAACGAAAGGTATCTAAATAAAAAATCAACAATAATTTCAACAAACTTATCTTTGGAAGACATATCAAAGACTTATACAGAAAGAATTTATTCCAGACTTGCTGGAAACTATACTTTCTGCAAGCTTTGTGGTCCTGATATTCGTTTCAGAAAAAAGTTTGACAAATAACGAAAGAGAGGTTTCTTAAGCTTATGTCACGAAGCGACGAAAAAAGAAAACTCGACAGCATACCTGTTGGTTCTCTTGGAATTATCCCATTAAGCGGTTGTCGTTCCCTTGGCGAAAAGGTTGATTCTTACCTTGTCGACTGGAGAACAGAACGTGAAAATGAACACAAGAACAGTCTTGCATTTGCTGGTTACATGAGAGATTCTTACATCTTAAAGAGTAAGGTTTCAAGATTTGGTTCCGGCGAAGGAAAAGGTGAAATCCTTGAATCAGTAAGAGGTACTGATCTTTATATTCTTGTAGATGTATGTAATTACTCTCTTACATACACTGTAGCTGGTCACAAGAACCACATGTCTCCTGATGATCATTATCAGGATCTTAAGAGAGTTATTGCTGCTGTTGGAGGTAAGGCAAGACGTATTACAGTAATTATGCCTTTCTTATATGAAAGCAGACAGCATAAGAGAACTGCAAGAGAGTCCTTAGACTGTGCTATTGCACTTCAGGAACTTATTAGCATGGGCGTTGATAACATTATTACATTCGATGCGCATGATCCTAGAGTTCAGAATGCAATTCCACTTCATGGTTTCGAAACAGTTCAGCCATCGTATCAGTTCATCAAAGGTCTTCTCACTCATGTTAATGACCTGAAGATTGATGCAGATCATATGATGGTAGTCAGCCCTGATGAAGGCGGTATGAGCCGTGCAATCTATATCGCCAACGTTCTTGGTCTTGATATGGGTATGTTCTACAAGAGACGTGATTACACACGTATCGTAGACGGCCGTAACCCTATAATAGCTCATGAGTTCCTTGGTACTAATGTCGAAGGCAAGGACATTATTATTATGGACGACATGATTTCTTCTGGTGACAGTATGCTGGAAGTTGCCGCAGAACTTAAGAAGCGTAATGCTAACAGAATTTTCTTGTTCTCTACATTTGGTTTATTCACCAATGGCTTTGAGAAATTTGATAAAGCATATGATTCAGGATTATTTGCAAAGGTACTTACTACTAACCTCATCTATCAGCCACCAGAGTTGTTAGAGCGTGAGTGGTATATCAGCTGTGATATGAGTAAGTATATTGCATTTATCATAGATACTCTTAATCATGATTCTTCAATCAGTGATTTGCTGGTACCAAATGAAAGAATCAACAGTATCGTTGCCAGATATAAAGCTGGCGAAGATTTATCGTCTCATTAATCAAATGGAGGATTAGAAATGAAAAAGTATGTAGCTGAATTTATTGGAACAATGACATTAGTAGTGTTAGGTTGTGGTACAGCTATGACAGTTGGATGTGATGTATCAGGTGGTTATGCTTTAACTGCTCTTGCATTTGGTCTTACTATCGTTGCAATGGCTTACTCAATCGGTAACATCTCTGGTTGCCACATCAACCCAGCCGTTTCACTTGGTGTACTTATCTCAGGTGGTATGGATGTAAAAGAATTTGCTAAGTATGTTGTAGCACAGGTTCTTGGTGCTTTAGTTGGTTCTGGCATCCTTGCTTTAATCTTTGGTCTTGGTAATATCGAAGATATGACTGGTGGACTTGGTACAAATGGTCTTGGCGGTGTTAACGGAAGCATCGTTGCTGGTCTTCTTGTAGAAATCGTTCTCACATATATCTTTGTTACTGCTATTCTTGGTGTTACAAGCAAGAAAGCTAATCATGGTTCATTCGGTGGTGTTGTTATCGGTTTAACACTTGTTGTAGTTCATATCCTTGGTATTGGCTTAACAGGTACAAGTGTAAATCCTGCACGTAGCCTTGGTCCTGCTATCGTTGCTGCATGTATGGGCAATACAGCTCCTATCGCTTGTGTATGGATTTTCATCGTTGGTCCACTCGTTGGTGCAGCAATTGCAGCATACGTATACAAGGCTCTTGAAGCTGACAAATAATTTTATTCAACGCTAAACTCAAAAGAGTAGTCATTTAAATGACTACTCTTTTTTTATTTGATATGTCAAAAACCTGTTTCCATTGCTTGTGAACATATCTCTGGAATCATTAATTCCCTTCTTATATATCTCTTTTATTGACGGATCGTACCATACGAGATTCTGTTCATTATAGCCAATCAATAATATTGCATTACCATTGTCCAATACTGAAAGAATTGGAATGTCCTTATCAAGATAATACATTGCAACATCTACTGTACAGCCTGTCAGATTAAGCACATACGCATCTGTAAGATTCTCTTCTAGTATCTCATCCGACTTAATGCCCTTTGCCAACATATATTCCGTATTTCTTGATATACCCTGCAGTTTTAACATTGAGTCAAGACAAATCGACATCGTTGGCTTATCATCCGGCATATCTTCCGCCTTAAGTGCCATTATCTGATTTCTTGCTACAGTTTCTCCTCGCTTGTATATCTCATTTCCCAGATTATCTACTACAAAGCCTCGTTCATCGTAGGCCTTTTGAACAGCGATTGCTGTATTATCATGTATAGAATCTATATGTCCATCTATATAGAGGAAGAATCTGTTCTTTTCCTCGTGCTTGTTTACCGCGACTGCTTTTCCGCCTTCAAACAATACCTCTTTAGGAGTCAGGAACTTCAAAGACTTTGAATCTATGTTTTTCTTTAACTCAACCTGATATATATTCTCAAAGACATCTGTAGCAACCTTCTTCACTGAGTTTTTACCAATAGCTGTACTCTCATTGTAGGTTATCTGATCATCATATATATCTATATATTCACCCTCAGGAGTTTTTCTTACACGCTTCAGAGAAACCTGATTATCTGTTATCGTACCCTCTGTGATATATATGTCATCAAATGTATACTCTTTGAGCACAGCACCCACATCAGACATAATAACAATCTTATTCATAAGCATTGTAACATCGCCTATGGCGCTTGTGATTACTTCGCTTTCATTGCTTATTCCATATATCAGATCTTCATTCATGTAGCCTATCGCAGTAAGACACTCATTGGAGCCCTTGCTAACAGTACTTATAAAACCGTCATCCAAATCTATAGTATTTAAATCTGGTGCAGATTCCTCACCTGATTTCCATACAGCTAATCTATGACTTGTTGATACAAATAAAGTATCGTCTAAAATACCCTCTACCACATTGTTTATATCCAGAGAGTCAAGATTTACCTGAACAATATTGCCATCCACAAGTACATACAGATCTCTTTTATTGTTCAGATGACTTAGCTTATCTACGTCTGCCAGTAAAACCTCCGGTGACTTATCATATTGGATAAATACCTGTTCTTCAATGGTATTCAGAATACTGTTATAATACTCAACTAAGATTCCTACCTCACCCTCATGAGTACCTCGATTATGATAACCATACACCATAAAGGTTATATTTCCAGTTTCTTCTACAGAGAGAATTTTAATCTTTGACTTGTTATAAATGTTCCTCTGATCCGTATCTCCGGCTTCATAGCAGGAATACAATGTAGCAAACTTGTTGGCTGAGATATCGTAACTAAAAAGTCTGTTACAGTTCTCTACTGCAACAATGTTACCATCAGTACTCTCCATAATATTCGGAATCTGCTGCTGTATTCCCAAAACAATTTTATTATTTACCAGCGATTCTTTCTCTGCAGTTAGAATTTCGCTCATCTTTCGACTATAATCGATAAGATGGAAGCGCTCATTTCCACGGCGAACTATATAGTCTTCTTCGACTCGATAATAATTGGTAATACCCTCTGACATAACACTGACCATATATTCCAGCTTGGCAGTCATCATGTTCTTTGATACATCCACAATCGTTGTATCTATATCACCAATAAGTCTTGGTGATGTTTTTCCCCAGCCTAATTGATTGACATTGCTGTGTATTGTTACCAGACCAAGATTTGTATTATCGGCATCAGAATTTGGCTCCATATAGGATCTCAGCTCTTTTGCACTTGACTGATCAAAGGTCTTGTTATTAAAGTCATATATAAATTCTAACTTGGTTAATACTTCTAAATCTTCACTACATATTATTCTGGTGTAATAATATACTTCCCTTCCATCATCCAAATTCAATACAAAATTCAGATTGTACTCTCTGTTTTTCTCTATCAGATCTTTAAGGTTGATGGTTTCTGTAAATTTACCTTTTTTATTTTCATAGCTTCCTGCAACTGTATCCTCAATAAGACGGCTTCCATCAAGATTTCTAATTTCATAGCTAACCTTACTAACACCGGTCTTGTAGGAATTAACAGTAAAGCTTAATTGTCTGTCTTCACCAACAGGAGAAATGCTATCACGCATAGAACCATTATCCATACGTTCTACATATCCATGCATAGTATTAACATTTCGTCCACCATATACAATATTTACCACAGGAAGTGTCGCTTCATGCATCTCAACGGTCATATCTGTAGTTCCCTGATTCAGCACAACACTAAATACTGCAATGGAAATAAAAAATACAGATATTATGACCAGCCAACGAATCCATACTCTTTTCACAAATTAATACCTTATGTAACAAAGGACCATGAAAACATGGTCCTTTGCAAACAATTACTTTAAAACATTGATTCTTGCAACAGCTCTGAGCAATGATGCCTCGGCTCTGCAAATATCAGTTGTAGCTGCATGTTCTGCTATAAGCTTTTCTGCTCTGTCTTTAGCAGCTTCAGCTCTAGCTTTATCAATTTCATTTGGCCACTCAATAATCTCAGCAAGGATTGTAACCTTATCCTGAAGAATCTGAACAAAACCCGAATGTAAAGCAGCCTTAAGGACCTCATCACCTGTAATAGTAAGAACACCCGGCTTTACGATTACAGTCATAGGTATATGATTTTTAAATACACCTATCTGTCCTTCTGTTGTATTGAACTCAACCATACTTGCTTCCCCTTCATAGAAGGTTCTGTCCGGTGTAATGATTGTCAGTTCAAATTTCTTGTTATCATCTGCCATACTGAAGCCTCCTCTACTTTACGCGAGCGAGTACGTCATCTATGCTACCTGCATTAAGGAAGTGTCCTTCTGGAATATCATCATGCATACCTTCGATGATTTCTTTGAAACCTCTGATTGTCTCAGAAATTGGAACATACTTTCCTTCAAGACCTGTAAACTGTCCTGCAACGAAGAATGGCTGTGAAAGGAATCTCTGTACCTTTCTTGCTCTTGATACAACAAGTTTATCTTCTTCTGAAAGTTCATCCATACCAAGAATAGCGATGATATCCTGCAATTCTTTGTACTTCTGAAGAATTTCCTGAACGCCACGAGCTACATTGTAGTGATCCTCACCAACGATACGTGGATCAAGAATACGTGATGTAGACTCAAGTGGATCTACAGCTGGGTAAATACCAAGCTCAACGATTGAACGGCTAAGAACTGTTGTAGCATCCAAGTGAGCGAATGTTGTCGCTGGAGCTGGGTCAGTTAAGTCATCGGCAGGTACGTATACAGCCTGAACTGATGTAATAGAACCATTCTTTGTTGAAGTGATACGCTCCTGAAGAGCACCCATTTCTGTCTGTAATGTAGGCTGGTAACCTACGGCTGAAGGCATACGTCCAAGAAGAGCTGAAACCTCTGAACCTGCCTGTGTAAATCTGAAAATGTTATCAATGAAGAGAAGTACGTCCTTACCACCCTTATCACGGAAGTACTCTGCCATTGTAAGTCCAGTAAGTCCTACACGCATACGAGCTCCTGGTGGCTCATTCATCTGGCCAAATACCATTGTTGTCTTGTCGATAACGCCAGACTCCTTCATTTCATAGTAAAGGTCATTACCTTCTCTTGTACGCTCACCTACACCTGTGAATACTGAATATCCACCATGCTCTGTAGCGATATTTCTGATAAGCTCCTGAATAAGAACTGTCTTACCAACACCGGCACCACCAAAAAGACCAATCTTACCACCCTTCTGATATGGGCAAAGCAAGTCAACGACCTTAATACCTGTCTCAAGGATTTCTGCCTCTGTTGCCTGCTCACTAAATTCTGGTGCAGGTCTGTGAATTGGCTCATAAGTTGTTACTTCTGGAGCTGCAATATTATCTATAGGCTCGCCAAGTACATTAAACATTCTGCCTAATGTATTTTCACCTACTGGAACTGAGATTGGTGCACCAGTTGCAACTGCGTCCATACCTCTTACAAGTCCATCTGTAGGTCCCATGGCAATACATCTAACTGTATCATCACCTAAGTGCTGTGAAACTTCTACTACCAGAGTACCGGCATTGTTATTTCTTTCAATCTTGATAGCTTCGTTAATTTCTGGAAGCTTACTTCCAGCAAACTTAATATCAAGAACGGCACCGATAATCTGAGTAATCTTTCCTGTCTCTGCCATCTTAAGTATCCTTTCTTTTTACTATTTAATCTCACAAATGCTATTACGAAAACCACACTACGATATAGCCTGTGCGCCCGCAATAATTTCTGTTAATTCCTGAGTAATAGAACCCTGTCTAGCTCTGTTGTACTGGAGTGTCAACTTGTCTATCATCTCTTCTGCATTGGATGTTGCAGAATCCATAGCCTGCATACGAGCACCATTTTCACTGGCAACTGATTCAATCATTGCGCCATAAATGATACTTGCCACATACTTTGGAATAATAAGCTCAAGTGCTTCTTCCTCTGCTGGTTCAAAGTTCATTGGAACCTTATCCTCTGCATCCTCTGCTACAGTTTCAGCAGTCTGATCAACTGGAAGCAACTTCATAAGTGTAGGCTCATGAGAAACAGTGTTTTTAAATGCTGTATAAGCAAGATAAATCTCACCAATCTCACCCGCACGATACTGATTAAGTAAATTTGCACATAAGCGCATTGCATCTACATAATCAGGTGCTTCTATCATTTCCGAATAGTCTTCAGCTAGTTCATAACCATATCTGCCAAAGGCTTCACGGCCCTTCTTACCCACTGTAAACATCTTGAGGTTATCCTTGTCTGCTGCCATATCACCTTTTGTAATAAGTTTTACAACATTAGAGTTATAACCGCCTGCAAGACCTCTGTTACCGGAAATAACAATTACTGCCTTCTTAGTCGAGTCATTGCCAGTAACGTAGGAATGATTAATTGTTCCTGCCTTACTAAGCATGTCCTGGACTGTACTGTACATGTAACTGAAATATGCTTTCGAATTAAGCGCATGCTGTTTCGAACGCTGTAACTTAACTGTAGAAACCAGTTTCATAGCTTTTGTGATCTGCTGTGTACTTTGTATACTGCTTTTACGTCTCTTGATATCTCTCATAGAGGCCATAAATAATCACCCTACTTTCTATGAAAACTGTGCTTTAAATTCATCAATAGCTTTCTTCAGTGTTGCTTCGTTTTCTTCTGTAATAACCTTCTCCTGCGCAATAGAAGCTGGAATTTCAGGATACTTTGTATCAATAAACTCAAACAACTCTTTTTCAAATCTAGTGATATCTGCTACAGGAACAGATAATAAATACTTATTTGTTGCAGCATAGATAATGATTACCTGATACTGTACAGGCATTGGCTTATACTGTGGCTGCTTAAGTATCTCTTTAATTCTTTCACCCTGTGCAAGCTTTTCTTTTGTATCATCATCAAGTTCTGAACCGAACTGAGCAAATGCTGCAAGTTCACGATACTGAGCAAGCTCTACACGAATTGGAGCAGAAATCTTCTTCATAGCCTTAATCTGAGCAGCACCACCAACTCGTGATACTGAAAGACCAGCGTTAACAGCAGGTCTGAAACCTGAGTTGAACATTTCTGTCTCAAGGTAAATCTGTCCGTCTGTAATAGAAATTACGTTTGTAGGAATATATGCTGAAACGTCACCAGCCTGTGTCTCAATAATTGGGAGGGCTGTTAACGAACCACCACCATACTGTTCATCCATACGAGCAGCTCTTTCAAGAAGTCTGCTGTGAAGATAGAATACATCACCTGGATAAGCTTCACGTCCTGGTGGTCTCTTAAGGAGCAATGAAAGTGTACGGTATGCTGTAGCATGCTTACTTAAATCATCATAGATTACAAGTACATCACCACCGTTTTCCATCCACTCTTCACCAATAGCACATCCTGCGTAAGGAGCGATGTACTGAAGTGGAGCAAGCTCACTGGCTGTTGATGCAACAACTGTTGTATAAGCCATAGCGCCATACTCTTCAAGAGTCTTAACG
>JAZQOC010000009.1:0-8067 GCA_045627645.1 Lachnospiraceae bacterium | reverse complement strand
ATAGGTCATTCAAAGAGCAAGGTCTTGATATTCAACCACAGATACATTTAGGAGCAAAAGCAAGTGCAATGGAGCGTGCTGGCATCCAGACTATTCGTGGCAATATTAACCGAAAAATCATAGAGAGCAATGCTATCATATTGCAAGCGAAAGCTGTATATGATGAAGCCAAGAAATCACTTATTTCTGTTAAGGCACTTGCATCTGTTGGAGCGAAGAAAGTTGCTGATGCAATCAAGAATGAGATTGATGATGTTATCAAAAAGGTTGAGAGCCGAAACAAGGGCAGACTATCCTTACCGATTGTAGGTGGCAAATATCTTCGACTTATATCCAATCGAGCACAGCTACAAAACCCAGAGACAATGGAGCAATTTGTTCACAATATGGGGCTTACCACTTTTGAGGAATTGGCGAAATTCAAGAAAGACGAAGTGGCAAAGTATGAAGCTGTTGCAGACGATAGAGAGACCTTGTTTTCAAGGCAAGAGTATATTGAAAAATTGCTTTCGGTACATGAGGAACAGTATGCACCTTATAAGCAATTCAATGATGAAAAATGGAAACTGAAAGGCTTTGCTAGAAAATTATATGAGCGAAAGCATATTGGAGAGCTGGCTAATTATGATATAGGCAGAGAAAAGTTAAAGTCTATGATTGTTGAGCCAGACAAGAAGATAACACCTAAAGCATGGCGAAAGGAACTTGCTGAAATTCAAGAGAAGATTGATGCAACCAAGCAACCATATTCACAGGCTGTTATGAGACTTGCATCTGTTGAAGTGCTGGAGCATAACAAGAAAGACCTTGAAAGACTTTTGCATAATGAGAGAAGTGCAAGAGAGAAAGAGCAATCGAGAGAACAGACACAGCAACGCAAACGAAATGGACAGACAATTTAATAACCACCATAAAGGCGAGTGCAATGGAAAATCACATTGCAGCGCCTTTATTTTTTGAAAGGAGTTTTATGAGCGAAGAAAATGTAAAGGTAGCACCACAGGAAGAGCCACCAATTCTTAAAACCAAGATAGGCAATACAGAGTATGCAATAAGGCTGAATTTTCGACCAGATGCAAAGGAAACTATGAGCGATAAGGTCAAGCGAATGATTAAAAAGGATGTTGAGAATATGTAATTTTCCCTTATTCTGTCCTTGACAAATCGTCCCCAAGGGCACAGTTCTCTTGCAAGTTGGCAAGATGCTTCAGAAGAACGGGTATCGTATCAAGGTACTCAATACCATTAACTTTACAAAGTCATGTCACTACAATCCTTTTGCTTACATCCGAAGTGAAAAGGACATTTTGAAACTTGTTAATACAATCATCGTAAATACCAAGGGTGAGGGAGCACAGGCTACCGAAGATTTCTGGGTGAAAGCAGAAAAATTGTATTATACAGCACTTATTTCTTATATCTGGTATGAAGCACCAGAGGAAGAACAGAACTTCTCAATGCTTATAGATTTGGTAGATGCCAGCGAAGCAAGAGAGGATGATGAAGAATTTAAGAACGCTGTGGATTTGCTTTTTGAGGAGTTGGAGGAAAAGGATGCAAACCACTTTGCGGTAAGGCAGTATAAAAAATATAAGCTTGCTGCCGGCAAGACAGCAAAGTCTATACTTATTTCATGTGGAGCGAGACTTGCACCATTTGATATTAGAGAGCTTAGAGATCTAACTGCTTATGATGAATTAGAGCTTGATACGCTCGGCGAACAGAAAACAGCAATGTTCGTAATTATCAGTGATACAGATGCTACATTTAACTTTCTTGTCAGC
This sequence comes from Lachnospiraceae bacterium, assembly GCA_045627645.1. Taxonomy (GTDB): domain Bacteria; phylum Bacillota; class Clostridia; order Lachnospirales; family Lachnospiraceae; genus Colinaster. Next base: position 6,283 of record JAZQOC010000009.1, on the reverse strand, counting down.
ATTATGTACACACAGTTGTTTAATCTGCTTTGTGATAAAGCGGATGATGTATATGGTGGAAGGTTGCCGATTCATGTTAGATGTTTACTTGATGAGTTCGCTAACATCGGTCAAATTCCAAACTTTGAGAAGCTGATTGCTACAATCCGTAGCCGAGAAATTTCAGCTTCTATTATTTTGCAATCCAAATCTCAGCTTAAAGCTATATATAAAGATAATGCTGATACTATCGAAGGAAACTGCGACACAACCCTGTTTTTGGGTGGAAAAGAGAAAACTACTTTGAAGGAAATGGCAGAAATCCTTGGTAAAGAAACAATAGATCTTTATAACACATCTGATACAAGAGGTACATCACAGTCCTATGGACTTAATTACCAAAAGACAGGTAAGGAGCTTATGAGTCAGGATGAAATCGCTGTTATGGATGGTGGAAAATGTATTATGCAGCTAAGAGGTGTAAGACCATTTTTTTCAGATAAGTTTGATATAACCAAACATAAACAGTATCATCTTCTGTCAGATTTTGACCAGAAGAACTCTTTTGACATTGAAAAATATCTGCGAAGCATTAAGCCGGGAACAATGCCGGTAAAAGAGGATCAAGTAGTGGATGAGGTAGTCGATGTCGGTACAATTGAATAGCGCTGTATATCGTTTCATTATGATTAGAAGATATATGGGCAACAGGAAGTCAGCGAGATAATTGCTGGCTATTTTTATGTAGTCAGTTTGGCTCAGCGTGAGCCAAAGTAAAAGGTATGTGCTTATGGAAAATCAAAAAGAAAGCACCTAATACTCAAGTCGGCAAACCAGAAGTATTAGATGCCCCAATAGAGAATCCATAGGAATCCCTATCATTATTTTAACAAATGGTAGGGAAAATGCATACCGAAATCAAAATTATTATATTTCGGAGGATTAAAAAAATGGCATTTTTTACAACAGCAGTAACAGGACTTAAGACAGTAGTAACAGCGATTGGCGCAGGTGTAGGTGTTTGGGGAGTTATCAACCTTCTCGAAGGTTATGGTAATGATAACCCTGGTGCTAAGTCACAGGGAATCAAGCAGCTTATGTCAGGCGGCGGAATTATTATTGTGGCTCAGACGGTGATCCCTCAGCTTAGCACATTGTTCTCATAAGATAGATGGACGGAATCGTTGATAAGATTACCGAATTCATAAAGGAAATGCTTCAAGGGTGGGTGCTCACGAACTTAGAAACGATGTTTACCGATGTCAATGACAAGGTTGGAACAATCGCTACAGAGGTTGGGCAGTCACCCAGCACATGGAATGCCAGCATATTCAATATGATTAAAACATTATCAGATAATGTCATGATTCCCATTGCGGGTATGATTATAAGTTTTGTACTCGTATATGAATTGATATCCATGATTATTGATAAGAATAACATGCATGAATTTGATACCTCTGTCTTCATAAGATTTTTTATGAAGGCATGTATCGCTGTCATGCTCTTATCAAAGACTTTTGATATAGTTCTCGCAGTATTTGATGTTGGAACGCATATTGTTACAGAAGCAGGAGCACTTATAACAGGCTCAACAAGTCTTAATGTTACAACAACGCTTCAGACTATGTTCAACAACCAGCTTTCAACAATGAGTATTGGAGAGCTTATTGGACTTGGCATGGAAACCATGATAGTAAGCTTATGTATGAAGATCATGTCGGTTCTGATCACCGTCATTTTATATGGACGAATGGTTGAAATATACCTTTATATTTCGGTAGCCCCTGTACCTTGTGCGACAGTTAGTAACAGGGAGTGGGGAAGTATAGGAACTAATTATTTCAAAGGGTTATGTGCCCTTGCTTTCCAAGGATTTTTCATTATGGTATGTGTCGGTATCTATGCAGTATTAGTTAATGCTGTATCAGTAACAGGAAATCTTCACTCTGCATTATGGAGTGTAATGGCATATACAGTAGTTCTTTGTTTCTCATTATTTAAGACAGGAAATCTTGCAAAATCTATTTGGAATTCACACTAAGAGAGGAGAATCTTATGGCAATATCAGTAGCGGTGCCGAAAGATTTATCCGGCATCAAAACAAAAGTAGCCTTAAATCTGACAAAGCGACAGATTATATGCTTTTCAGGAGCAATTTTAACAGCAGGACCTACATATTTTTTGACAAAAAATGTGCTTGGTACAAGTGCATCGGCTCTGCTGTTAATGATTGTGGCTATGCCTTTCTTCTTCTTTGCAATGTATTCAAAGGATGGGTTTCCGGCAGAGAAAATTTTAATGTTTATGATAAGACAGAAATTTTTAACGCCCGGTATTCGTCCGTACAAATCAGAAAATTTATATGCAAAGCTGGAGGATAAGGAACGCTTAAGAAAGGAGGTTAAGAGCCTTGAAGAACAAGCAAGAGGCGGCAGCAAAGAAGAAGTCAGCCAATACTTCTAAGAAAACGGATGTTGTTGCCACTAAAACTAAAAAGAAAAAAGGTTTGATAGATAGAATTAAAGCAGCTATTGAACACTTTTTATTATTACTCAAAATAAAAAATAAGAAAAAGGAAATTGCTGGAACGGACAGTAAGAGTAAAACACCGGATACAGCGCAAAAGACGATTACATTTGAAAAGATGTATAAAGATGGCATCTGCAAGGTGTCAGCAAACCATTATTCAAAGATGGTGGAATTTTATGATATTAACTATGACCTTCTGGAAATTGAGGATCAGGGAACGATACTTGAAGATTACAGTAAGTTAATAAACTATTTTGATCCAAGTATTCAATTTCAATTATTCTTATTTAACAGAAGGGTAAGTGAGGAAGAGCTTGCGGCTCAGCTTGATATACCTTTACAGGGTGATGCTTTTGATGATATCAGAGAAGAATATTCACAGATGCTAAAAAAACAGTCAGCAAAGGGTACAAATGGTATTATCAAGTCCAAGTATTTTGTGTTTGGTATAGATGCGGCAGACTTGAAAGAAGCCAGAGCAAAGCTCAATAACATTGAAAAGGATGTAATCAGAAACCTAAATGCAATGGGGACAAATGCCCATTCACTTGATGGAAAGGAAAGACTTAGAGTGCTCCATGAGTATTTTAATCAGGGCAGTCTTGAACCTTTTCATTTTTCATTTAAGGAATTATCTGAATCTGGCAAGAGTGTAAAGGACTATATTGCTCCACCGGGATTTGATTTCAGATATCCGAACAGATTTAGAAGTGGAAAGATGTTCGGTTGTGTGCATTATCTGGATATTATTGCACCAAGGTTCAGCGATGAGCTGCTAAAGAGATTACTTGACATAGACGATAATCTCACGATTACGATGCACATGCAGACAATGGATCCTGTAAAGGCAATAAAAATGCTTAAAGGTGCACTAACCAATATTCAGAAGATGAAGATTGAGGAACAGAAAAAGGCTGTACGAAGCGGATATGATATGGATATTCTTCCAACGGATATCATTACTTATGAAAAAGATACGCTGGAGCTTTTAGATGACCTTAATTCAAGTAATCAGAAGATTATTAAAATGACATTTCTTATTACCATTTATGGAGAAACCAAGAAGAAAATGGAAGCACTTCAGCAGAGAGTTTCAGGTATTATCCAGCAGGCAAACTGTAATCTTAGACCATTGCAGTATTTACAGGAGCAGGGACTTATGGCTTCTGCACCGATTGGCTGCAACGAGACAGGTATTGAGCGAGTTCTTACAACAAAGAGTACAGCTATTTTAGTACCTTTCTGTACGCAGGAATTATTTATGCCAAGTCCGGCTATCTATTATGGATTAAATGCTTTATCAAACAATATGATTATGGCAGACAGAAAGAAGCTTCGTACACCAAATGGAGTTATTCTTGGTACACCGGGTTCTGGTAAGTCATTCTCAGCAAAAAGAGAGATTTTATCGTCTTTCTTGCAGACAAGGGATGATGTAGTTATCTGTGATCCAGAGGGCGAGTATTTCCCACTTGTTCAGGCTTTACATGGACAGGTTGTAAGACTTGCAACTAATTCAAAGGATTACTTAAATCCAATGGATATCCAGATTAGTCATAAAGACGATAAGGAAGCACTTAAGCTTAAATCAGACTTTTTGATTACTTTGTGCGACTTGATTGCTGGTGGCAAAGAAGGTCTTGAAAATGATGAAAAGGGTATCATAGATGAGTGTATCAGACATATTTATGATAAATACTTTGATAACCCTGTACCAGAGAATATGCCTTTGTTAGAGGACTTATATGATGCTTTGTTAGCTCATAAAAATCCAAAGGCAGAGCGTATAGCAAACTCATTGGTATTATATGTGCATGGTTCTCAGAATTATTTTAATCACAGGACCAATGTAGATAGTCAGAACAGAATTATGTGTTTTGATATCAGGGATCTTGGTAATCAGTTAAAAGAGCTTGGTATGCTTATCGTACAGGATGCGGTATGGAACCGAGTATCTATGAATCGTGAAAGAAAGATTGCAACAAGATATTACTGTGATGAGTTCCATTTGCTCTTAAAGGAAAAACAGACAGCTATCTATTCCGTAGAAATCTGGAAGAGATTCCGTAAATGGGGCGGTATTCCTACAGGACTTACACAGAATGTTGGTGACTTTTTAAGGTCAGAGGAAATTGAGGGTATTCTTGGTAACTCTGACTTTGTTTATTTATTAAATCAGAATGCCAAGGATCAGCATATTTTGGCAGATAAGCTTGGTATATCTGAGAAGCAGCTTGCTCATGTAACTAATTCTGAGCCGGGTTCAGGACTTATTCTTTTTGATAATGTGGTTATTCCATTTGTAGATAAATATCCTACAGATACAAAGACATTCCGCATTATGAATACAAGACCTGAAGAAAGCGTTAAAAGGGAAGAGGGGGCATAATGCATGGCTGATAGAAAGAAGGCTGGCAGAAAGGCTTCTGAGCAGTTTCAAAAGGAACAATTTACTGCTCCAAAAAAAGAAGGCATGACTGCCAGCAATAAAACAAGAGATGCGACTACAGAAGCACCAAAGGAAACAAAGACTTCAAGCTCTAAGGCTCATGCTAAAAAGCTATCATCAGAATTTGCGTCAAAGGATAATTCAGAGGGGAATAACTCAAATACAGATAGTTTTTTTGATGATAGTAAGAAAAGCGCAAAGGAATCTGGCTCAAAGGGTAAATCAAGAGTACAGAGGGAGTTTCAAGGGCGAGAAAGAGAAAAGACGGGCGGTAGATCTAAAGGCGAAACCAAAGAGTTTAAGGAAAAAAAGAGTGATTTTATAGAAAACTCAACTTTTGGAGACAAAAAGCTTGATAAGGCTGCTTCTGATAAGAAAAAAGCAAGAAAGAAATATGAAAAGGCAAAAGCTGGAACGCAGAAAACAACCTATTCTATGCAAAAGGTTTTTGATGATAAGACAGGTACTTATTCTTATAAGGTTGTCGCTGATAAAAAGGATATTAAGCCAGATAAAGCGGCACAGAAAAAGAAAATGTCAAGAAAACTCATGTATGAAGCCGCTGCTATGGCTCGTAATCAGGGTATGGAAGGACAGGATGATAATGATGCAGTTGATGCAGCTAATGCAACTGAGCAGACAGGAGAGAGACTTTTTGATTTTGTTCAGGAACACAGCAAGTCTCCAACACAAAGAAAATATGACAGACTTTCCAAAGCTCAAAAGAAGTTAGATAAAGCCGAAGCTGTTTTTGAAAAAAGAAAATATCAGTTTGATACAAAGAAGGCTTATGAGAAGTGGCTTAAGGATAATCCGGGCGTACAAGAAAAATCTGTTAGTAATACGATGAAAAAACAGATGCAAAAGGCTCGTATTAAAAGGCAATATCAAAAAGCTGCAAGGACAGCTAAGACCGCAGAAAAGACAGCAGAAGCAACAATAGAAGCAGCTAAAACATCAACTCTTGTAGCTCATAAAATACAAGAATTTATCGCAAAAAATTGGAAGATTGTGCTTATAGTTGGTGCGTTTGCTCTGATATTGATAATGATTATGAGTATGTTTACAAGCTGTGCATCTATGTTTGGTAATACAGTTACTACAACAATGGCAAGTACATACCTAAGTGAACCGACTGAAATAGATGCGGCAGCTCTACAAATGACAGAGCTTGAAATGGCTTTGCAGGAGGAAATCAACAATATTGAAACCGATTATCCTGATTATGATGAATATGATTATAACCTTGGAGAAATCGGACACAATCCTTCTGCACTTATCAGTTATTTGTCAGCCAAACATACAGAATTTACAGCGGCAGAT
>JAZQOC010000008.1:0-49941 GCA_045627645.1 Lachnospiraceae bacterium | reverse complement strand
ATTGTATGTATCTTCCAATCTGAAAAATACCCAAACAACTCTCCTGTTTTCCACATTTTTTCTTCGTTATCCCAATCTGGCGGTAATTCAAGAAATGGTTTTTCTACAAAAACATTGAAATACACGATTCCACCTATCTTAGTCATATTATTAATCTTTTTGAAAAAGGAGGAAATGTTTTCATTAAATAAGTATTGTATAGTTCCTGTTGAATAAATTATGTCATACTGTTTATTTATTTCAAAATCATTTATATCAGCAACAAAAGCATCAATCTCGACAGAGCGATTTAAAGCAAGCTTCTTTAATTTGCGAATTCCTGATTCCGTAACATCAAATGCAGTTACATTACATCCCTGCTGTGCCATATATACAGCATCTTTTCCTTCACCACAACCTATATCAAGCACGGTTAATTCAGAAGGTTCTTTATTTGTTGACTGAATCAATTCATCCAAAAATAATGCCGGTTCTAATCCCCAATAATATTCATCACCTTCATAACACTTTTCATATTGTGTTCTAAAATACTCACTCATATATTCTCCCTATAGTCCACTTTAATTAATAAAATATGAATTTAGTTTCTTAAATAAATTATACTTTGAACTCAATCAAAACTAAAGCACCTTTTACTTCAAGCGTAAAGGCGCAAGGCCTTGACCCTCTTCGTAAAAGATGCAATCCATAATCAAGCGATTAAGCAAAGGTTTGCTAATCGCCACCAATAATAAATACTAATATCTTGAAAATAAAAAGATTTGAAATAATTTGATTTATAGATTTTATTAAGTAAAACAGATGAAATATCTACTTCTTACTCCTTTCTCTTCTGTTTTCTAATGTTTTGGTGACTTTGTTGGTGACTTTACGTTTTTTCAGAAAATGAAAAATGCCTCAACCCTAGTATTTATCTAGGTTTGAAGCACTCTATCTAGCAGGGGATGAGAGAATCGAACTCCCACCAAAGGTTTTGGAGACCCCTATCATACCATTTGACCAATCCCCTATATATGAGCTTCCATATTGATGAATCAATTTGGTACTTGGTCTATATACCGTTTTCGCTCAACAAAGGGAATTATATCAGAGCCTCCTGACATATGCAAGTATTTTTTTACTAAAGCATCAATTTATATGTGTTAATGACATCTTCCTTTGACATCTTAGTAAATCCATACACAAATCCACTTCCGCTTCCATCACCGTAACATGCTGTCTGAGCAAGTTTTTCAATATCCTCTTCTTTTGCACCGAGCTCTGCAAATGTAAGTGGCATTCCAATACTCTTAAGATACTTTTTAAGTTCTTCGATACCAGCCTTCGCTGCTGATTCATCATTGTCATCAACTACATTCCATACTCGTCTTGCTATTGTAGCAAATCTCTTAATATCATGCGACATGGTATATGTAAATACAGCAGGCATTACTACAGCAAGACCTGCACCATGTGCACAGTCATATTCAGCTGAAAGCTCATGCTCGAGATTATGGCTTGTCCAATCCTGACTTCTGCCAACACCACAGATATTATTATGAGCCACCATACCAGCCCACATAATATTTGCTCTGGCATCATAATTATTTGGATTTTCGATTACTCTTGGTCCCTCATGAACCATAGTCATAATAAGTGCTTCGATTAATCTATCTGTACACTCAACTTCTGGTGTATTAGTAAGATATCTTTCATACAAATGAGCAATAATATCTGTTATACCGCATGCCGTCTGATATGCAGGTAAAGTCTGTGTTAATGCTGGATTAAGTACAGAGAATTTTGGTCGAATGGCATTGCCTGATGCTCCTCGTTTTAACATTCCTTCTTCTTTTGTAATAACAGAATCAGGTGAACCTTCTGATCCAGCAGCTGCTATAGTAAGAACTGTTCCAACTGGAAGCGCCTTTTCAATTCTCTTTCCTTCATAGAAATCCCAGAAGTCTCCTTCATATACTACACCTGCTGCAATAGCTTTAGATGAGTCAATTGTACTTCCACCTCCTACAGCAAGAATAAAATCTATATTTTCCTTCTTGCAAAGGTCAATTCCCTGATATACGAGACCACTTCTTGGATTAGGCATAACACCACCCAACTCACAATATGGGATATTCTCTTCCTCAAGTGACTTCTTAACTCTATCAAGTAATCCTGATTTCACAACTGATCCACCGCCAAAATGGATAAGTACCTTAGTTCCACCAAACTGCTTTACCAGTTTTCCTGTCTCAGTTTCCTTCTCTTTACCAAATGCGAAATAGGTAGGTGCATAAAAATCAAAATTTTCCATCTTTTTCATCCTTTCTTATAACAATAGCTGTGCAGTTGTTTTTGCACAGCTATATCATTTATCATTTAAATTATACCTTCAAATAGCAGTACCAACAAATCAATAATAGACTTTCCAATCTCAATAATACGCCTAATTATATTAGGTCTATTGCCTCCGATATGTTCTTAACACCTACAATCTTAATTCCCTTGATATCCTTAACAGAATCTACGCAACTTTCAGGAATAATACAGGTGTTGAATCCAAGTTTCTTAGCCTCAGTTACTCTGGCAATAGTCTGAGATACAGCTCTCACTTCACCGCTAAGTCCAACTTCACCAAATGCGATAACCTTATCATCTATAGCTCTGTTTCTAAAGCTTGATACTATCGCCATGACAATACCAAGGTCTACTGCCGGCTCACTAATTTTGATACCTCCTGCTATATTAATATATGCATCCTGATCAGACATCTGCATATTTAATCTCTTTTCAAGGACAGCTATTAAAAGGTTAAGTCTATTAGTATCACTTCCTGCCGACTGTCTTCTTGGAAAACCAAAACTCGTTCTTGAAACAAGGGCCTGAATCTCTACAAGTAAAGGTCTTGTTCCTTCCATTGAACATGACACAATTGAACCTGATGCACCTTGCGGCTTACCATTTAACATATATTCTGAAGGATTCTTAACCTCTGTAAGCCCAGCGTTATTCATCTCAAATACGCCAATTTCGTTGGTTGAACCAAATCGGTTTTTAACACCTCTGAGTACTCTGTAGGACGCATGTCTGTCACCCTCAAAGTAAAGGACTGTATCTACCATATGCTCGAGAACCCTTGGACCTGCGACTGTTCCCTCTTTTGTTACGTGACCAACTATAAATACGCTTACTCCCATCTCTTTAGCTACACGCATCATAACTGCTGTAGCCTCTCTTACCTGGGATACACTTCCCGGCGCAGAGCCTATCTCTTCATCATACATAGTCTGAATTGAATCAATTACCGCAACCTGTGGCTTGTTTTTCTTTATTACATCTTCAATAGTTCCAAGATTAGTTTCGCAAAGAAGTTTGAGCTTATTGCTCATTTCTCCCAGTCTGACTGCTCTCATCTTAATCTGGCTAAGACTCTCTTCACCTGATATGTACAATACCTCTTTTCCCTGATCAGTTAATTTCTTACACACTTGAAGAAGTAGTGTTGATTTTCCTATTCCAGGATCACCACCTACAAGGGTTAACGAACCAGCCACCATTCCACCACCCAGAACTCTGTCCAGTTCATCTATTCCTATAGCAACTCTTGCTTCATTCTCTGTACTAATCTCATCTATACTTACCGGTTTAGCCTCTGATTGTCTGGAAGCTTTGCCGCCTATAGCTGCAACCGCCTTTTTATCAACTTTTTCCTCTACAAAGCTGTTCCATGCCTTACAGGCTGGGCACTGTCCCATCCACTTAGTTGATTCATATCCACATTCATTACAAAAATAAACAATACTGCTCTTTGCCATATATAGGGCTCCTAACAATTTGCAAGTAATATAATAATTATGCCTGTCCAAATATCGGACAGGCATTGATAAATACTACTTTTTAATTACAACAGCTTTCTTTCCACCGCTTAAGTCAACACTGAAATTAAGCTTTCCACCAAGATTTGTCTTAACCTTGCCTATGCTTGTTCCATCGATGAGAACTTCATATTCTGTCTCATCAGCGAGACCTACCGTAATCTGCGCGTCTTCATCAGCACCACCTTCTACACTGAATTCAACTCCGCTCTCTGTCTCAATAAAATTATAAACGCTTGTTCCTGGAACTGATTCATAAACAAACATTCCGTTCTTCTCAAGCTTTGTTATCTCATTGTAAGTTTTAACTTTCATAAGATTTCCATCATATGGAAAATCTTCAACCTTCGATTTTTCTGGTAATTTATAATCACCAAAACTTAATGAATTGTCACCCTCTACAACTATTAACTTGTTTGCTGCCATTTTAAGTTCCTCCATCCGAAAACCTTAGCTTTCGATAAATTTGCTATACTAGAATTATAACTGATTTAGCAATAAAAAACTATAGCAAACACTATGGAATACTATAGTTTTTTTATAAACAAAATTAAATTTTCGTAAAAATAATTTTCTTATCCTTAAGCCCTACTTTGACAGTATCTTTTGGCTGAATATTCTTCATAAGAATCTGCTCTGCAAGAAGATCTTCTATCTCTGATTGAATGGCTCTTTTAAGTGGTCTTGCGCCCATCTTAAGGTTTGTATACTTATCAACAATATACTTCTTAACTGATGGTGTAATAGTCAACTTAATGTCCATCTGCTTCTGACATCTGTCAATAAGATTCTTAGACAGCAGAGTTACAATCTCATTCATATTGTCCTTAGTAAGAGCATGAAATACCATTATATCGTCAATTCGGTTTATGAATTCAGGCTTGAACATCTTCTTAACCTCTTCCATAACACCATCTTTCATACGATTATAGTCTTTTTCCTCGTCAGATTTGCTTGCAAATCCAAGATTCTTTGGTTCCATAATTCTCATGGCACCAGCATTGCTGGTCATGATAATTACTGTATTCTTAAATGATACCTTTCTTCCCTTTGAATCGGTAATATGCCCATCATCAAGAACCTGAAGTAATATATTAAATACATCTGGATGCGCCTTCTCAATCTCATCGAAAAGAACTACACTATACGGATTCTGCCTTACCTTATCTGAAAGTTGACCTCCATCATCATGTCCTACATATCCAGGAGGTGAACCAATCATCTTGGCAACCGAATGGCCTTCCATATATTCTGACATATCTACTCTGATAAGAGATTCCTCAGAACCAAACATTGCCTCTGCAAGTGCTTTACTTAATTCTGTCTTACCAACACCTGTAGGTCCTAAAAACAGGAATGAACCTATTGGTCTCTTTGGATCCTGTAGTCCTACACGTCCTCTTCTCATAGCCTTTGAAATAGCTTCTACAGCTTCTGTCTGACCAATTACTCTCTTATGGAGTATACTCTCGAGTTTGAGAAGTCTGTCAGCCTCTTTCTCATTGAGCTTGGCAACAGGTATCTTTGTCCATGTAGCAACAGCTTGAGCAATTTCATCTTCACTAACAATATACTTAATTCTTGATGAAGATTTTTCTTCCTGTTTCTTTGTCTTCTCTAATTTCTTTATTAACTCATCTTCTTTTCGCTTAAGTTCACCAGCTTGTGCGAAAGCTTCCAGCTTAATTGCATTTTCAATCTGAGCATCAAGAGTTCTAATTTCCTCCTGAAGTTCAGTAACCTTTGAAGATGTTCCTCCAGTCTGCAACTTAACAGCACTTGCCGCTTCGTCAATCAAATCAATAGCCTTATCTGGAAGATTTCTGTCATTGATATATCTTGCTGAAAGTCTTACAGCAGCTTCCAACGCGCTACCAAGAATTGTAACCTTGTGATGTTCTTCATATTTATGAGCCACACCCTTGAGAATACGAATAGCCTCTTCTTCAGTTGGTTCCTCTACAGTTATTGGCTGAAAACGACGTTCCAGTGCTGCATCCTTCTCAACATACTTTCTATACTCAGCCTGAGTAGTTGCACCAATAAGCTGTATCTCTCCACGGCTAAGACTTGGTTTTAAAATATTGGAAGCATCAATAGCGCCTTCTGCTCCACCTGCACCAATAAGTGTATGCATCTCATCTAAGAACAGGAAGATATTGCCAGCTTCTATAACTTCCTTCATTACCTTCTTGATACGTTCCTCAAACTCACCTCTGTATTTTGAGCCTGCAACCATACCAGAAAGATCCAGGGTAAGTACTCTCTTATTCTTAACTGTATCAGGCACATCTCCTGCCACAATTCTCTGCGCAAGGCCTTCTACAATTGCAGTCTTACCAACACCTGGCTCACCTACTAAGCAAGGATTATTCTTGGTTCTTCTGCTAAGTATCTGAATCACACGCTGTATCTCGGTTTCTCTTCCTATAACAGGATCAAGTTTACCTTCTTTCGCAAGCTTAGTCATATCCCTGCTGTATTGTTCAAGCATGGTAGTCTGACCTTTTTTTGTAGCCTTTATAGGTAAATCTTCTTTATAAAGATTTCCGTCTTCTCCCATGGATACAAGAGTCTCTGCATATACCTTAGGAAGATTAATGCCCATGGTAATCATCAGCCTTGCCGCAACATTCTCTGCTTCTTTAATAAGAGCAAGTAAAATGTGCTCTGTACCAATCTTTTCGTTATTAAATCTTTCTGCCTGTTTGTCTGCTTCCTCAAGAACCATAGTTGCTCTTGGCGAAAAACCACCCTTATCAGCAACAGCTACACCATTCTCTGGTGCAACAAAATCCTTAATCATATCAATAATGGCATCAAGCTTTGCTCCATTGGCAATAAGTACCTTAGCCGCGAGCCCCTCATTTTCTCTGATAAGTCCCAAAAGGATATGCTCTGTTCCTATGTATGACTGATTAAGTTTCTTTGCAAACTTCTTCGCATGGCTCAATGCAGTCTTAGCATTGTCTGTATATTCTCTCATAATAATCTCCATTCCGCATAACGGAATCCTATAAATTAAACAACCGGCCCCAAAGACCGGTTATTTAATGATATTTAAAAATATGATTATTTGTCAATATCAAGGAATTCGAATTCCATATCATCATCGATTTCAAGGAAATTCTTTGACTGCCAAGCTTCTTTTCTATCTTCAACAACTGCTCTTGAAGGCTTTGTAAGTGCTGAAGTTTTCTTTGGCTTTTCCCTACGTGAAACGATCTTTACATCATCGTCATCTATATCTTCATCATCATCTTCATACTGGAAAGTTCTTGCTGCAGATCTTCTAGCAGGCGCTGGCTTAACGTAATCATCATCGTCATCATCATCGTCATCGTCTTCCCAATCTTCATAAGAATCACGAAGTTTAAAGATAAGAATTGTAATTACAATAATAAGAATGAAAATTACAATACCCATGATGATAATAATAGGCTTCATCTTAGAATCAGAACCCTTATCCTGTGCCTGAAGGTTCTGGCTCTGCTGCATTACTGCGAAGATGTTATCAAGACTCTGTCTTGTACCTTTGATATGGTCATATAAGTACCACATCTCTGTACCTTCATCATTAGCTTCGTATCTAAGTTCATAATCATCGCTTACAGTAGTTGGTGCTGGAGCTTCAATAACATCGTCTTCAAAAGACTCTTCCTCATCAACAATCTCCTGATCATCGAACCCGGTCTCTTCTGTTTCACCCAGTTCTGATCCTGCACTTACATCAACAAAATCTGATCTGATAAATCCTGTAACGTTACCATAGTTAATCTGATACCATGTCTTACCATCATCACCAATAGCCTGTCCTGTGATGCTGAGTGCCTGTCCTGCATCTGCTGTTGTCTTCTTTGAAGAGTTTGTTGAAGCAGATTCTCTTACACTTACCTGGTCCTTTGTTGAACCTGTTGTATATTCACATGGAGAAACAACTGTTGTACTTGCTGAAGTAGATGTACTACTGTCATTACTTGTTGTAGTAGTTGCTGTACCACCTTCTGAAGCTATATCACCTGATACATCTGTTACAAGGTCGCCTCTGATATAACCAGTCTTATTGCCTTCAACATATACCTTGTACCATGTATATGTTCCGTCACTTGTTGACGAAATAACATCAAGCTTTGCACCCTTAGATGTACTACCAACAACCTCTGCAGAAGTTGAAGCAGTTGCTCTAATCTTAGCAGCTCCTTCTGAAACCTTACATGTTCCAGCTGCATTAGCTCCTATTGTACTAACATACATACCAACTGTTACAATTGTTACAGCAAGCATTCCCTTAATTGCATTCTGAATTCTCATATTTATCCTTTCACACCCTTTTAGGCTTCATCTATTGCCTTACCAATATCACTACGCATATATTTGTTCTCAAATGTTACCCATTTGGTTGCTTCATATGCTTTTGCTCTGGCTTCTTTCAAATCTGCACCTACAGCAGTTACACCTAATACTCTACCACCATTTGTAACTATCTGTCCATTGCTTTCCTTTGTTCCAGCATGGAAACAATAGAAATCTTCTTTGCCTTCAAAGTTTTCAAGGCCTTCAATTACCTTACCTTTTTCGTACGCTACAGGATATCCTTCACTGGCAAGTACCACACATACTGCAGCATTGTCTTCAAACTGAAGGTCTACCTTATCAAGTGTTCCATCTATACATGCATCAACTACATCAATGATGTCATTCTTCATTCTGCAAAGAACAACCTGTGTCTCTGGATCACCAAATCTTGCATTGTACTCAAGAACCTTTGGTCCATCAGGAGTAAGCATAAGTCCAAAGAAAATAACACCCTTAAATTCTCTGCCTTCAGCTGCCATAGCATCTACTGTTGGCTGATATATATATTTCTGACAGAAATCATCAATTTCCTTTGTGTAGAATGGACTTGGTGAGAAGTTACCCATACCACCTGTATTAAGTCCCTGATCTCCGTCCAGTGCTCTCTTATGATCCTGAGCTGAAGTCATGGTCTTAATTGTCTTACCATCTACCCACGAAAGAACTGATACCTCACGTCCTGTCATGAACTCCTCAATAACCATTGTGTTACCGGAATCACCAAAATGCTTATCCAGCATAATTTCCTTAACACCTGCTTTTGCTTCCTCTAAAGTATTGCAAATGAGTACGCCCTTACCAAGTGCAAGTCCGTCAGCCTTAAGTACTATTGGCATCTTAGCTGTCTCGAGATAAGCAAGAGCCTTCTCTGGATCATCGAAATTCTCATATGCTGCTGTTGGAATATTGTACTTCTTCATAAGATCCTTTGAAAAAGCCTTACTTCCTTCAAGAATTGCCGCATTCTTTCTTGGTCCAAATGTTCTGAATCCTGCTGCCTCAAGTACATCTACAAGGCCTCCAACAAGTGGATCATCAGGAGCAACAAAAACCATATCTGGCTTAATCTCCTGAGCATAAGCAACAATCTTATCGAATTCCATTACTCCGATTGAACTGTTACACTCTGCTATCTGTGCTATACCAGCATTACCTGGTACACAATATATCTTATCGACTCTCTTACTCTTCTTCATGCTCACGGCAATTGCATGTTCTCTGCCGCCGCCACCAATAATAAGTACTTTCATATGATTCTCCTGTTTGTTCATTAAAAACGCAAATGACGCCTTTACAAAATCCTGTGTTAGTTGCTTATGATCGTCTTACCATCTTCAACTGAGATTTTACCATTGGCAAACAAATCAATTGCCTTTGGAAGAATCTCCCATTCTGCCTGTTCCATAACTCGCTGCTGAAGTGTCTTTGGTGTATCACCCTGCTCAACATATACTGCCTTCTGTAAAATAATAGGTCCTGTATCTGTTCCATCATCTACAAAATGAGCTGTTGCACCAGTTACCTTAACACCTCTGCTAAGAACTCCCTCATGAACCTTAAGTCCGTAATATCCTACTCCACAGAATGAAGGAATAAGCGAAGGATGAATATTAATAATTCTGTTCTTGTATGCGTTAACAAACGCTACTGGAATATTAACCAGGAATCCTGCCAGAACTACAAGTCCTGGATTCCATGCATTAACTGTATCAAGTAATGCCTGATTGAATTCATCACGTGTTGCAAAATCTTTAGGCGATACAACCTTAGCTTCGATTCCTGCTTTATCAGCTCTCTCTATAGCCTTAACACCATAGTTGTTAGATATTACACCAACAATTCTTGTATTGGTTATCTCACCGCTTGCAATCTTATCAATAATGGCCTGAAGGTTAGTTCCTCCACCTGATACACATACCACTATGTCTAACATAATGTTACTCCCTTATCGCCATCAACAATTTCTCCAACCACATAAGCCTTATCACCAGCTGATTCAAATGCTGCAATAGCCTTATCAACGTCTGCTGCATCTACTGCTATAACCATACCAAGACCCATGTTAAATGTGTTATACATCATTGTCTCATCAAGGTCAGCTGTCTTCTGCATAAGTGTAAAGATTGGAGGTACTGGATAAGAATCCTTCTTAATCTTTGCATGTGTACCTTCCTTAAGCATACGTGGAACGTTCTCGTAGAAACCACCACCTGTAATATGGCTGCAGGCCTTAAGTGTAACGCCAGCGTCCTTAGCAGCCTTTAAAGCCTTAACATAGATTCTTGTTGGAGCAATAAGTACATCACCAAGCTTTGCACCTAATTCATCATAATATGTATCAAGGCTTTCCTTTGTCATCTCAAATACCTTACGAACAAGTGAGAAACCATTGCTGTGTACACCACTTGAAGCAAGACCAATAAGAACATCTCCACTCTTTAAGTTCTCACCTGTAATGATATCCTTCTCATCAACGATACCTACAGCAAAACCTGCAAGATCGTATTCATCCTCTGGCATAAGACCTGGATGCTCAGCTGTCTCACCACCGATAAGAGCACATCCAGACTGCTTACATCCTTCAGCAACACCTTTAACGATAGTAGCAATTTTTTCTGGATAGTTCTTACCACATGCAATATAGTCAAGGAAGAACAATGGCTCACCACCGCCACATGCTATATCATTAACACACATAGCTACTGCATCAATACCGATTGTATCGTGCTTGTCCATAAGAAAAGCAAGCTTAACCTTTGTACCACATCCATCGGTTCCTGATACGAGTGTTGGCTTTTCCATAGATTTGAACTTCTCCATAGAGAATGCTCCTGCAAATCCACCTAAACCACCAAGTACTTCTGGTCTGTTTGTTTCCTTTACGAAACCTTTCATAAGTTCTACTGACTTGTAGCCTGCTTCAATATCAACTCCGGCCTTCTTGTAATCCATAACGTTCTCCTTTATATTTATACTTTTGTTTAATTTCTTTTATAGCTATCTGTTCAACAGTAAAATTCAGTCTGCTTCCTACTTACCGTAGTTCTTATAGCCTACCTGACCAAGTTTCTCGTCCTTAGCAACAACCTGTCCTCTAAGTTCTTCCTTGTAATCCTTAAGTTTCTTAAGCAGCTCATCATCTGATGTTGCAAGAATCTTTGCAGCAAGAATACCTGCGTTTGCTCCACCATTGATTGCAACTGTTGCAACAGGAATCCCACTTGGCATCTGTACTATTGAGTAAAGAGAATCCTTACCGCCAAGACTTGTTGTATGCATTGGAATACCAATAACTGGCATTGGAAAAATAGCTGCACACATACCTGGCAAATGAGCCGCCATTCCAGCGCCCGCAATGATAACCTTGTATCCTCTCTCCTCTGCACTGTTTGCATAATCAAAGAACTCCTGTGGTTCTCTGTGTGCAGAGATAATATTCATATCATATGTGATTCCAAACTTTTCAAGCATATCTGCTGCCTTAGCCATAACTGGCATATCTGAATCACTACCCATTACTATTCCAACCTGTGGCATATCATATCCTCCTGATAAAATGCTTTTTATTTATTAAACCATATCATTAAGCGGC
This sequence comes from Lachnospiraceae bacterium, assembly GCA_045627645.1. GTDB lineage: Bacteria > Bacillota > Clostridia > Lachnospirales > Lachnospiraceae > Colinaster. The sequence continues at coordinate 38,139 of JAZQOC010000008.1, read as the reverse complement.
TTATTAAGTTCTTCCAATCCAGCAAGAACAAATCTGCCTTCTTTAATAATCTCTATTTTACCTCCATCTGCACATACCGCTGACAGTTCACCCAATTCATCATAAGGAATTGTAATATCTGTATGGCAGTTAAAGTAAGCTGACATTGGATCCGAATCCCTCTTGGCAGAATATCTGTTTTCCTTAGCAACGATCTTCTTACCATCCGGATTAAAGGTATCCACATCCTCTTCATGCGAGTAACATGTATCGCCTACTGCAAAATGAGGTCCCGTCTTCTCAGCAATAAGAATTGGCATAATGGCTTCCAATCCATATTTCTTCGTAACTGTATAAGCAACGGTATTGGTTCCTATTGCAAATTCTCCAAGTGGCAATGTTTCATGATTAAATAAGAGATAGGTATCAAGAAACTTCTTATTTGCCTCATAATCATCATAATTACCACATGTTATATTATCGATGATTCCGTCCTTAAAAACTAGGGTCAAATCGACGAATCGAATGCCATTTAAGAATACTTCTTTGACATGTAGAACACCATCCGTACCCTCAAGCTTTGGCGAAGTAAATACTTCTCCTACAGGAATATTGACATCAGCAACACAGTTCTCAAACTTAGTCTCTTTGTCGCCATCAGTTATGTCAACCAGATTCACCTTTAAATCTGTTTTATTTCCGTTCATTCCCTTAATATGAACATACTGGGATTTATCGAGATTATCTATAATAATCTGCTGCATATCTCTGTACAATTCATAATCAAGAGTATTAATTGCTATGGTCTCGTTGAATATATCTTCAAATTCAGGACCAATTGCTGGTGTTGGGAAAGAAATAATAGTAAAGCTTCTCTCCTCACCCTTTACATATTTGTTAAGAATCTCCCCTGCACGTGATGAATACTGTGTAAGCAGCTTTCTTGTATCCTCATCAAGGGTTGTCTTATCAGGATTCTGCGCTGGAGTAAAAGGCTTATCCCCAAAACTCTCTATAACAGCAGGTCCACCATATACTGCTGCCTCCCCTGCTATAGCCTCCAATGCATCCCTGTAACTTTCCAGTTTTCTCTCCATAAATCCATGATCAAAATAAAGAACTTTGTCATGCTCATGGTCTGACTCAAACTGCTTGTTAGGCATACTACATTCAAGTCCACGTCTGATAACACTTCTTCCCAGCATAAAGCTTGGGGAAGAATAATGAATAATAGTCTCTAATCCTATATTCTTAAAATATTCAACAGCCTTTCTGACTACCCTTTCAAAGCCAAGGAAGTATCTTACCTCAACTGTCTTCTTGATTGATATATCCTTGCCAGTGGCAGCAAATCCTTTACGATATCCTTCCGTAAATGTAAATGCCATTCTGTCTATATCATCCTGAGGAAGTGTAGCCATATAATTGGCCATATTAATCTCAATGTCTGTTATATATTCGCCATAGTCGTAAAGATAATCCGAATCTCTTAAATCACCTTCCATGACGATTGCCTTTGGCAGACTGTTTAGATTGGCAAATGAGTCCGAAAGAGAATCAGACAGCATAACGTCAAGATAATCAAATGCGAATGCCCTGAAACTTTCAACTACATACTTAACATCAGGAGCTTTATCCATCTCCTGTTTTGCAGATACAAACATTCCATAAATCTCAAGGAATAATTCTTCTCTGATAAGCACCTGCTCAAAATTCTGAGAATAAGCATATATAATACAGCTTCTCATCTCCGCATAAATAGCCGAAAGAACCTGTCCCATCTCTTTTCCAAGTTTTCTGACTGCATAGCTTGGATTAAGATAATTATTCTCATAATATCTTGGTCTCAGGTCTATATACAGATCCTTGTTAATCTGTATTTTTTTGTTCATGGAAGTCTTGTAAAATGTGCCATCCACTGCAGACATCAGAACTCCGTCTACAAGGCGCAAGAACAATGCTACCTGATTAAAGTATGGATAATAAGCGTCGTCTGTTTCGCATTTATCACATATAGAATTAATCCTCTCGATTGCAAGTTCATGTCTTTCTGTAAATAACTCAAGACTTTCCTCATCAAATTGTCTTTTATATGTTAATGCCATGTTATAAACCGTATGCTCCCGCATAAAGGACCATACTAACTCCCAGTAATGCCAATAAATTTAATACTATTCCCACATAAGTAAACAGATGAAACTCATCCGGATTAGCTTTGGATACATAACCCAGTATCAGTCCTATAGTTGAAAACAGCAGGATTACTGCTCCTGTTCCACCTAATCTCTCTGTGGCAATTCCCCCTAACAGATATGTACTGTATATAGCATAGGCTATTGCACCTGTAGATATCAGTCCCATAACTGTTGACATGATTGCATTGGGAGAATGTTTTTTATCAGTAAAAAGATATTTTTTACTCATCTAATACTATTTTACTCCATACTCAGCATAGTATGCATCGATTCTGGCTTTTAATTCATCATCGATAACCTTCTTCTCAACAAGGTATTCTACTACTTCATCCATAGAGACAATTGCATTGGTATCAAAGCCATAAAGATCCTTGATTTCATCAAGTGCGCCCTTGTCACCCTTACCTCTTTCGCATCTGTTAAGAGATACCATAAGACCAACTATTGTAACATCGCCCTGTGCCTTTACGATTGGAATAGTCTCTTCCATTGACTTACCAGATGTAGTAACGTCCTCAACTACTACCACTCTGTCACCATCTTTGATTGGGCTGCCAAGTAAGATACCTGTGTCACCATGATCCTTAGCTTCCTTACGATTTGATACGTAACGCTTCTCCTGACCATACAATTTGCTGTAAGCAATTGTTGTAGCAACACTGATTGGAATACCCTTGTATGCTGGTCCAAATATTACATCAAAATCATCGCCGTACTTATCATGAATAGCCTTTGCATAGTACTCACCAAGCTTCATAAGCTGTGTTCCTGTAACGTATAAACCTGCATTCATGAAAAATGGAGATTTTCTGCCACTCTTAAGTGTAAAATCGCCAAATCTAAGTACCTGGCTGTCTAACATAAAGTCAACGAATTCCTGCTTATAACTTTCCATTTTGTTCTCCTGTATTTGTAATATATTTTGCTTAATCTTAGTTCTTATTTAGATGCGAGTGCCTGTGCGATATCTTCCTGCATATCCTTAACAGCTGCAAGTGCTGCATCTGCAAATCCTTCTTCACCAAATGAAGCATACTTCTCCTGCTGGTATGCACCGATGATTCCACGGCTTGAGTTAACAATTGCTCCAAGTCCATCTTCATTGAAGAAATGAACAAGGTCCTTACCTTTTCCACCCTGAGCACCATAACCTGGAACAAGAATAAAGCTCTTTGGCATAACCTGACGCATAAGCTTACCCTCTTCAGGATATGTAGCACCAACTACAGCTCCAACATATGAGTAATCATCACCCATACAGTCCATAGCCCACTCATTAACCTTTTCTCCTACAAGTTCAAATAACTTGCGGTCATTAACAAGCTGATCCTGGAATTCACCACTACTTGGATTAGAAGTTTTAACAAGTACAAAAATACCTTTCTTCTCTTCCTTACATACATCGATGAATGGCTTAACACCATCACTGCCAAGATATGGATTAACTGTTACAAAATCCTCATCAAAACCACGGCATACAGTGTTACCAATCTTAACACTTCCCATATGACCAATTGCATATGCTGTAGAGGTTGAACCAATATCACCTCTCTTAATATCACCTATTACAACAAGGCCTTTTTCCTTGCAGTACTTCACTGTCTTATCAAATGCAACAAGTCCAGGAATACCAAACTGCTCATACATAGCAATCTGTGGCTTAACAGCTGGAATATATTCAGCAATTGCATCAATAAGTCCCTTGTTGTATTCCCAAATTGCAGCAGCAGCTGCATCTAAAGTTTCACCATGCTCTTTGATGGCCTTATCCATCAAAAACTTAGGAATAAGCTTCATAGTAGGGTCAAGACCTACTACTATTGGCGCGTTAGTCTTCTTAATATTGGCTACAAGCTTGTTAATCATATAAAAATCTCCTCATAACATTATATTAGGTTTACATAATTCGATATTTTCTGATATGTTTCATAAACCCGACCAAGCACCGTCAGATTTCTGACAGTGCTTGAATAAATTTCTTATTGAACAATCATACTCCTCTCAGTAGCAAACTTCTTGATATTTGAAGCATTAACATACTTCTTAAATCCATCATTGTTTACTACTACAAGAGTTGGTGCCTGCATGATTCCATACTTGGCTGCAAGTTCCATATTCTCTTCTGCATCGATAGGCACGTATTTCTCATTTTTCAGATACTCTTTTGCCAACTTACAGTTAGGACAAGTCTTAGTTGTGAAAAGATACATCACATCCTTTGGTATCTCAACGTTTACATCTGCAACATCATCCTCTTTTTCTGAAAGTGTAACTACCGCAGAAGTTGGTCTCTTAAGCACTGATTTGTTAATATCGTAAACTGTTCTGTTTGCATACTCCTGAAGCTTTCCATCATTCCAGTTCTGTACTGGACGATAGTAACCTGTGATACGGCTATAAACTTCTGTTGGTGCTCCACAATGTGGACACTGAGCAACCTCACCACCTATGTATCCATGATTCTTACAGATAGAATATGTTGGTGACAATGTATAGTAAGGTAATTTGTAATTCTCTGCAATTGTTCTTACAAGATCAGCTGCAGCCTTCCAGTCTGGAAGCTTCTCACCAAGGAATGCATGGAATACAGTTCCTGATGTGTAAAGTGTCTGTAACTCATCCTGGATATCAAGTGCATCAAATATATCATATGTATATCCAACAGGCAGGTGCGAGGAGTTTGTGTAATAAGGAGTATCGCCCTGGTTGCCTGCTGTCTTGATAGCTGGCCAGTTCTTACGGTCATGCTTTGCAAGTCTGTAAGATGTCGACTCTGCTGGTGTAGCCTCAAGATTGTACAAATCACCATAGGCTTCCTGATAATCACTGAGTCTGTTTCTCATGTGATTTAATACTTCCTTGGTAAACTCCTGAACATGCTTGTTAGTCATGTCCCCACGCAGCCAGTTGGCATTAAGTCCAACCTCGTTCATACCAACAAGACCAATTGTTGAGAAATGGTTCTCAAAAGTTCCCAGGTATCTGCGTGTGTATGGATATAATCCCTCATTAAGAAGCTTTGTAATAACGCCTCTCTTAATCTTGAGGGAACGGGCTGCAATATCCATCATCTTATCAAGACGCTTGTAAAAGTCTGCCTTGTCTGTTGACAGATATGCTATACGTGGCATGTTGATTGTAACAACACCCACTGAACCTGTACTTTCGCCAGAGCCAAAGAAGCCTCCCGTCTTCTTACGAAGCTCACGTAAGTCCAGCCTTAATCTACAACACATAGATCTTACATCTGATGGTTCCATATCTGAATTGATGTAATTAGAAAAATATGGTGTACCATACTTTGATGTCATCTCAAATAATAATCTGTTATTCTCTGTATCCGACCAGTCGAAGTCACTTGTAATTGAATATGTTGGAATTGGGTACTGGAATCCACGCCCGTTAGCATCACCTTCAATCATAGTCTCGATGAAAGCCTTGTTAACCATATCCATCTCTTCCTTACAATCCTTGTAGCAGAAATCCATCTCCTTTCCGCCAACGATTGCAGGTAACTCAGCTAAGTCTGCTGGTACTGTCCAGTCAAGTGTGATATTTGAGAATGGTGCCTGTGTACCCCATCTGCTTGGAGTATTAACACCATAAATAAATGCTTCTATACACTTCTTAACTTCCTTGTATGTAAGGTTATCAACCTTAACAAATGGAGCAAGGTATGTATCAAAAGATGAGAAAGCCTGTGCTCCAGCCCATTCATTCTGCATAATACCAAGGAAGTTTACCATCTGATTACAAAGAACAGATAAATGAGCAGCAGGTGCAGATGTAATCTTACCTGTAATACCACCAAGACCTTCTTTTATAAGCTGCTTAAGTGACCATCCGGCACAATAACCTGTAAGCATAGAAAGATCATGAATATGGATATCTGCATTACGATGTGCCTTTGCAATCTCCTCATCATATACTTCAGAAAGCCAGTAATTAGCTGTAACGGCACCAGAGTTTGAAAGAATAAGTCCACCAACTGAGTATGTAACTGTAGAATTCTCTTTAACTCTCCAGTCTTCAACTTTAACATAGCTGTTAACAACATCCTTATAATCAAGAATTGTTGACTTAACATTACGAAGTTTTTCTCTCTGCTTACGATAAAGGATATATGCCTTTGCAGCATCAAGATATCCTGCCTGTTCCAAAACTCTCTCAACAGAGTCCTGAATATCCTCCACAGAAATAGTATCGTCTTTAATCTTTCCCTGGAAATCAGCAGTAACTCTAAGTGCAAGAAGATCAATTACATCATTTGTGAACGCTGCATCTGTTGCATTAAACGCCTTAATGATGGCATCACTGATCTTTGCAAGTGTAAATTCTGCTATTTCTCCATCTCTTTTTAGTACCTGAAACATCTCAAACCCGCTTTCTTAATCACTACATTTATAGGACAAAATCCTGTAAAAGACGCTAATTAAACACATAAATTCACAAATTTGTCCCACGTTATAAATGATAACATCCTGAAATTTAAAAGTCAAACACAAAACACAAGATATTGTGTTTTGTTATGTAAACCAATCATATATATAGTATGTGCCAATACTGTAAAAAAGCCATTTATTTCACTGTTTTTGTGAAATAAATGGCTTAAATCAGCTAATATTTTCTAATACAACATCTATATATTATCTTGTAGATAAGAACAAATTCTCTTTCTTGGCATCTTCATCATCAGGGTATGAACTCAGATATGTATTCATCAGACTCTTAGCTCTGCTAAAGTCTCCCATCTTTTCATAAGTTACTATCTCATTAAAACAAAGTACCTGTTCTATACCGTTGTTTTCAATATTCTTAGCACTTGTAAACGCAGTAAGTGCTGCTGAATAATCTCCAGCTGCCATTCTGCATAAGCCTAACTGATTAAAGATAACTGCACTTTCAGGATGTCTCCTTAGGAAATTATCGTATACACTGGCAGCATAGTTATAGTCTCCCAGCTTTTCATAAGCTTTACCAAGGAAAAGAACTGTACTCTGATCATCATCATCTCTGGCATCCTCAAGATATACCTTGGCATTGTCCAGGTCATTCATATAATAATAAATTCTTCCCTTTTCAAAGCTTGAGAGTTTTTTCTCATTTTCAACAAGGAAATTCTGAAGATATTTTGTACCTTCCTCTTCGTAATAATTCTCCGAAAGTCTTCCTGCTATCTCTATTCTTAAGTTGTAATTATTACTATCCAGTCTTAAGGCCTCTTCGTAGTCCTCAATTGCCTTGTCATGTTCTCCAATTCTAAGATAATTGGTTCCACGATAGTAATATGCCATTACTTCCTTAGGTTTAAGATCAATAATCGCTGTATATGTATCTATCGCCTTCTCATAAGAATCAAGCTTCTCATATGCCTGTCCAAGGTAATAGTTAATATCATAATCAATATATTTAGTATATGTTCCTGTATGTGAAAGACTCTCTATCAGATAATTAACCGATGATTCATAATCCATCAGATAATAGCTTGCTATGCCTCTTGCTCTTGAGAGCATGAGCATATCCTCTTCATTTTCTTCCGCCTTCTGAAGAGATTCCATGGCCTGGCTGTACTTTCCATCTGATATCTCATTGATTGCAGCCTCTGTATATTCCCCCAGCTTATTGCCACATCCTGTAAGTAAAATGGAACACAGCATAACTCCACATGCTATTGTAAAAAATTTTGATTTCTTCATGCTTTTTTGATTCCTCAATAAAATAAGCATTGTGTTTATTCACAATGCTTATCTTATGAAAGTATATCATAAATATACTATATATTGTATTTATTTTTTTAATAATCCCTATATATTTTCTGCCATAGCAAGAGCGTCGTCGATATGAGCTGCGAAATTCTCTGCTCCAATTTTAACATCAAAGCCGTCCTTTTTCATAACGCTCATTGGCTGCTCATTGACATGTGAAAGAATCAGTCTTACTTCATTCTTCTCGCAAAGTGCCTGAATCTTTTCAAGACTTCTTAATGCTGAAATATCAATTGCTGGCACTCCACGCATACGTAAGATAACAGCTTTAAGATCCTTTGTTGTACTAATCTGCATGAACTTGTCAGCAGCAGCAAAGAACATTGGTCCGTTAATCTCGTAAACAAGTACTCCCTTTGGAACCTGACGAAGTGAAAGAGCCATTGGGTCATTGGCCTCATCATAGTTCTCATCAATATATTCCCAGCTTCTTACTTCTGTAACTTCACTCATTCTCTTTAAGAAGAGGAATGCTGCCATGATGATACCAACCTCGATAGCAACAACAAGATCAAATACAACTGTAAGAACGAATGTTACAACCAATACTAAAATGTCACTCTTTGGTGAACATTTGCAAAGATGTACGAACTCTCTCCATCCACTCATGTTATATGCAACCATGAAAAGAATTGCTGCAATTGCAGGCATTGGAATCCATGCTGCATATGGCATAAGTACTACAAGAATGATAAGAAGTGTTACTGAGTGAACCATACCGGCTATTGGAGTACGTCCACCACTCTTTATGTTGGCAGCTGTACGAGCGATTGCTCCTGTTGCAGGAATACCACCGAAGAATGCACTGGCAAGGTTACCAGCACCCTGAGCAATAAGTTCTGCATTTGGCTTGTGTCTGCTACCAATCATACCATCGGCAACTACACAGCTTAAAAGTGATTCAATACCGGCAAGTACTGCTATTGTAAACGCATCCGGAAGAAGCGCTCTTATTGTTGCAAAATCAAATGCTGGAACTGTGAATCCTGGAAGCTTATTCGAGATTGTATATAAATCACCGATTGTTAAAACGTTCATCTTAAGTACTTTTACCATCACAATACCAACGATAACTGCTATAAGTGAACCAGGTACAACCTCTGTAATCTTTGGCCAAACAATAAGGATTGCAAGGCACACCAAACCAACAATGAGAGCCTGCACATTTACAGTAGAAACCGACTTGATCAATGCTTCTACCTTCTCAAGTGTCTCAATTGGTGACTCTTCAACAAGATATGTCATTCCAAAGAAATCCTTAATCTGTCCAATAAGTATTGTAACAGCAATACCAAATGTAAATCCGGTAGTAATTGTATATGGAATAAATTTGATAAGGTTACCGAACTTAAAGATACCCATGAGTATAAGAATGATACCTGCCATAATTGTTGCAAGAACAAGTCCCTGCATACCATTTTTAGCAACGATACCAGCTACAATAGTAGCAAATGCGGCAGTTGGACCAGCTATCTGCACTCTTGAACCACCAAGTAATGCAATTACAAATCCAGCAAAAATAGCTGTGTAAATACCCTGCTCAGGACCAACTCCTGATGCAAGTGCAAGTGCAATTGAAAGTGGCAATGCAATAATAGCAACGATAATTCCACTAATTACGTCCTTTGAAAACTGCTTTGCATTGTAACCCTTAAGGACATCAAACAGTTTCGGTGTAAACTCTTTCATCTCTTTCTCCTCTTAAACTTATCAATCATTTATTTTAACTGTAATTTTATACATCATCACAACAGTCCATTTAGCATTATTGCACTAAACAAGACTACTGCATATATACAAATGCACAAAAAAACTACCCTATTTAAGGGTAGTTTTCTTAAAAATGATTACATTTACTATTTAATCTCATTCTGAGCAGCTACTACGCTCTCTCCACAGTAAATCTTACGAAGCTTTGGCTTCTCAATCTTTCCTGTAGGGTTACGAGGAATATCTGCAAATACAATGTGACGTGGTCTCTTGTATCTTGGAAGCTTATGGCAGAAGCTGTCCATCTCTTCAACAGTACACTCTTCGCCATCCTTAAGCTCGATTACAGCAAGTGTTGCTTCACCAAGTCTGGCATCTGGAACACCAATAACTGCTGCATCCTTAACCTTTGGATTGGCTCTTAAGAAGTTCTCAATCTGTACTGGGTAAATATTCTCACCACCAGAGATAACAACATCCTTCTTTCTGTCTACAAGGAAGATAAATCCATCTTCATCCTGCATAGCCATATCGCCTGTATATAACCAGCCATCCTTAAGTACTTCTGCTGTAGCCTTTGGATCATTGTAATAGCATTCCATTACACCTGGTCCCTTTAAGCAAAGCTCACCAACATCGCCCTGAGCTACTGGCTTATCATCATCTCCTACAATCTTTGTTTCCCAACCATATCCTGGAACACCGATTGCGCCAACCTTATGAATATTTTCAACACCAAGATGAACTGCACCTGGTCCAATAGATTCAGAAAGACCGTAGTTGGTATCGTAATCATGGTTAGGGAATACACCTTTCCATCTTGCAATCAAGCTTGGTGGAACTGGCTGAGCACCAATGTGCATGAGTCTCCACTGATCAAGTTCATATTCTTCAAGTTTAATTTCACCACTGTCAATGGCATCAAGAATATCCTGGCACCATGGAACCAACAGCCATACTATTGAACATTTTTCCTGACTTACTGCATCCATAATTACCTTTGGCTTCGTTCCCTTAAGAATAATAGATTTAGCACCTACAAGGAACGAACCAAACCAGTGCATCTTTGCGCCTGTATGATAAAGAGGAGGAATGCATAAGAATACATCATCCTTTGTCTGACCATGATGAGCCTGTTCTACTTTACAGCTGTGAACTAAGCTTCTGTGCTTATGAAGGATAGCTTTAGGGAATCCTGTTGTACCAGATGAGAAGTAGATTGCACCGTAATCATCATCTGTAAGCTTGATATCAGGTGAAACACTTGAGCAGTTTGCTGTAAGCTTATCATAACTTTCTGCAAATGCTGGACATCCGTCACCAACATAGAATAACATTCTGTTCTTGCTGATTACCTCTGCAATTTCCTCTACACGACCAATAAATTCTGGTCCAAATACAAGTACGTTACATTCTGCAAGATTTACACAATATTCGATTTCATCAGCTGCATATCTGAAGTTAAGAGGTACTGCAAGAGCGCCTGTCTTTAGTACACCGAAATAAATTGGAAGCCACTCAAGACAGTTCATAAGTAAGATTCCAACCTTATCATTCTTCTTAATACCCCTGCTAAGAAGAAGGTTCGCAAAACGATTTGCTTTCTCATTGAATACGTTCCATGTAATTTCTCTTCTGTATGCTGTAGATGAATTAGGCTCAATGAGCGAATACTCCTTCCAGCTTACATGCTTTTCTTCACGAATCTCTGGATTTAATTCAACAAGACAGATATCGTTACCAAATTTTCTACAATTTTCTTCCAAAATTTCTGTAATTGGCATTGTAATTCTCCTAACACATTTTGTTTTAGCGATTTTGTCACTTTAAACCGCTAAAATATATTTTATTGCTTTAAAGTCTCATAGTCAAGCAATATACATCTATGAACTCTGTCATATTACAGATACTCATCTGCAATGTGAACTGTTTCAGACAATGTATCCATCTTAGCTTTTGCAAGCTCTGTATCCTCTTTACAGTTATCCCCAAGTGCAACCGCTTCAGTAGTTTTTTCAAGTACAAGATGGCTGTCCTGCTCAATCTTTTCAATACTTTTAGCAATTTCCTGGTTGGATTCGAGAATATCGTCAATACTACCGTAGATACTTCCTACACTGCCACTAAGATCCTTCATGCACTCGCCAATTACATTGAACTGCTGCTCTGCACTATGTATATTACTTTCCTCACGCAGGCTGGCCTCTACTACTATATTGACAGTTTCCTTTGCTGATGCTGCATTACTATGTAACTCATTAACAATTCCCTGAATGGATTCTGTTAGTATTCTTGTTTCATCTGCAAGTTTTCTAATTTCTTCTGCAACAACTGCAAAACCACGGCCTGCCTCACCTGCTCTTGCACTTTCTATCGAAGCATTAAGGGCAAGAAGGTTTGTCTGTGAAGAAATATTTGAAATCTGGCTTGTCATATCTGCAACAGAAACCGTATTGGCAATAAGAGCCTCAACCGATTCAACAACCTTCTCATTTGCTGTCTTTGTTTCTTTAGACTGTTCAATGAGCTGCTCAACGATTTTAAAGCCATCAGATACTGCTCCATTGGACTGTTCTGAAAGAGCAATCATCTTATCAGATTCATCTTTTGTATTCTGTATTTTCTCCTGAATCTGAACTGTCATCTCTTTCTGATTTGCAATACTCTCTGCCGTTCTCTCATTGTAAGAAGAGATATCATTTAACAGACTTGCTGTATTGTCAACATTTGCGCTGAGAGCATCCATTGTATCATTAACTTCAACAGTATTCTCACGTACAGATTTAACAACTGGTACAATCACATCAACAAGACGTTCGCTCTTTGCCTGCTCTTCTTTAACAGAATTAATCTTATCCGCATTATTCTTATTAGCTCTTGTAGTAGTACCAATCAATGCAATAAGTGAAATGATTACTGAGCCCATACGAAGAAGCATTACTGGTACTTCCAGTTCCATTCCTGATCTGAATGTTCCAAGTGTTGCAATCATGGCCACAACATCTGCGATATTGGCAAGTCCAAGTAATACTGCTGTTATAACAATGAATTTGTAGTCAAAATACAAGACATACATCATGATAATAGGGAACATGAGTAAAAACATGAAATCATTGCCCGCTTCAAATAAAGCAACAGTGTACAGTGTTGTAAAAGAAAGCATTGTGTAGTATCTAAACTGCATTGGCTTTTTGTTCAAAGCCCATATACTTACAACAACTCCAGTAATCATGATTGCAAATATCATAATTAACTTAGGCAACGGATATGTATGGCTTAAAAATGCTGCCATATACCCCACTACTGTAAACAAATCAATTACAAGTGTAATAATTAAAACAAATTTGTTTACACGCTTAAGAAACATAATGTCGTTTGTGTTTTCGTTCATTGTAACCTCCAGTTTTATATAGTTTTCTTTAATACATCTACAGTATGTCCAGCCGCCCCAAGCATATCTGCCCGTTCAGCAATAGTTTCAACATAATTTATAAACAAATTAAATGATTTTTCATCCATGTCCCTTAAAGAATTTCTTATATAGTTTGCCGGACCGTCTGGTGTAAATATAAGTTTTCTTTCCAATTCACAATCCTTAGAAAGTTTTTTTATAGTATCCAGGGTCATATAGTCATAAAGATCTTCCTCACTGGATTTGACACAAAAGCCCTTATCAACCTTATTATTCTCAACCGACTCAGCAATAGTGTTTTCAATAAAACCATGCTTAACGACAGCATAATCATTCATCAGATATGCAATCATGATTATTCCATCGTTCTTAGTCACCTTCTTTGCTTCCTCAAGTACCTTAAGCTTATCTTCATAAGAAAACAGATGATACATTGGTCCAAATACAAGCACTAAATCAAAATAATCTTTTTCAAACTTTTTGGATGTCTTTAATGCATTGCCCTGTAGTGCATGTACTTTATCAGACTTAGCCTTCAGTCTTGCAACATTGTGTTTTACAAGTTCTATGGCATGTACTTCGTATCCCTCTTCTGCTAACGGAATACTGTATGCACCTGTGGCAGCTCCTATATCCAGAATCTTAATATCCGACCGCTCTCTTTGCTGTGTCTGACATATCTCATCCAGATACATATGTATATATTTCATGGAAATGCGAAATTCCACCTGACCATGCCGCGACAATAGTCTTTTATCTTCATTAAATTTGTTGTAATGTTCCACTAACAAATCCATATTTCTTGTTTACAAACTCCTAAAATAAAAGGACATCTTTCATGCTTTATTGTACCACATTTACTTATTGTGATAAACTTTATGTATAAATTCACATATGGAGATTTTTATGAAAAAACGTTTTATTATTATTTTTTTCATTACCTTTATTTTTACAATTCTATGTGGGGCAATCATCACATGTCAGACATGGTTACCTTTAATAAAAAATCCCTATACATCTACTACTTCCACAGAAGAAACATCTGATATTACAGAGGTTGCTATAGAATCTGATCCCGTAGTTATTCCTGAAGTTGAAGTGATTCCTACACCTACTCCAGAACCATTTGAAGAATATGACATAACCCTTATGGCAGTGGGGGACAATCTTCTCCACATGGGACTGGTAAACAGCGGTCGCCAGAATGACGGAACCTATAACTTTGATTTTCTATTTGAGAGCATAAAACCTTATCTTGATAAATCTGATATAAGTATTATCAATCAGGAAACTATCATGGCTGGCAATGACAAACCATTTTCAGGTTTCCCATATTTCAATTCGCCAGCGGAGGTTGCTGATGCAATCGACAATGCCGGATTTAACGTTGTATTGCAATCTTCAAACCACACCATTGATCAGGGACTCAACGGACTCCTTAATGCATACAGCGTATGGCAGCAGCATGAAAACGTCCTTATGGTCGGTATACATGAAAATCCTGACAATGAGCACGATATACCAATCAAAGAAGTTAACGGCGTGAAATTCGCCATTCTCAACTATGCATATGGCCCAAATCTGGGCGCCATTCCTTCAAGCATCAAAGGATATATGAACATCCTGTGTGCAGTTAAAGAAGGAAGCAAGACCAATGAACTTGATTTTACAAAGCTTGATCCTGCAGTTATTGATGATATTAAACGTGCTGATGAGATGGCTGATATTGTAATTGTATGTCCTCACTGGGGAACAGAATATGCACTTGAGCCTTCTTCGTATCAGAAAAAGTTCGCAATGGAAATGACAGAGGCCGGAGCAGATGTTATCATCGGCGCTCATCCTCATGTACCTGAACCGGTTGAAATGATTACAGCGGACAATGGCAACCAATGTATCTGCTACTACTCTCTTGGCAATTATGTTTCTACTGGCCAGAACGGTGCATCAATGCTTGAAGGTCTTGCGTGGATTTCTTTCCACGTAACAGAAAATGATGTCTATGTAGACGAAAACAACTCCGGTGTATTGCCAATAGTAATGCAATACCTTTCCGGCCCTCTCAGATTTGAAAATGTATACGCCCTTGAAGACTATACAGACGAGCTTGCTTCAAAGCATGGCATACGTGGTTGGGGTGGAGTTATACTCACTGTTGATAAACTTAAAGAATGGAGCCAGCAGATCTTCGGTGAATGGGCTATATCAAAAGATTTCATCCTGAATAGATAAAAATTAAAAACGGTCATTCCAACAAATAATTGGAATGACCATTTTTATTATACATACAGATTATCAATAAACTTTTCTTTAAAAGTCATCGTTCCTGCTTCTTTTTGTTTTGTAATAAACGCAGCCTTTTCTCCTGCCTTCTTAAAAGATAAACAGCACGCCTCTACGCTTTCTATTGACGCATCTACTGTCATGTATGCTCCCAAAATTGACGAAAGCATGCATCCGGATCCCGTTATTCTTCCCATAAGAGCATCTCCACCACATACACATCTTATATTATTTCCATCCGAAATAACATCGCTAACCCCAGATGCTACTACAATTGCTCCCGTTGATTTTGATAAAGCCACAACACTTTCTTCAATTGGCTTTTCTAACTCATCTGCCATATATGAATCCACGCCTGCCGCAGTGTTATGCATTCTGGCAAGTGCTGTAATTTCAGCATAATTTCCTCTTATACAAATGGGTGTGCATGTCGTTACAAGCTTACGAAAGAACATTCTCCTAAAAGTTGACGCTCCACATCCTACAGGATCTATTATCATTGGATGTCCATATTGGGCAGCCTGTCTTGCTGCGATTAACATGGCATCATAATTTTCGGTGGCCCCAAGATTACATACTAACGCGTCACATCTGCTCTGCATCTCTTCCATCTCATCTGTGTGATGTGCCATAGTAGGTGATGCACCAATTGCCAAAAGTGCATTGGCACAGTCATTTACCGTTACGATATTTGTTATACAGTGGACTATTGGTCGCTTGTCCAATATCTGTTTTGCATAATCCATGTCACTCTCCCATGGCAGCCAAACTACCCTTTTGATTTAATACTATTTATCAAGTTCTTCCTTAAATTTTGCGATTGCACCTGTTTTTGACAACGCTGTGACAATCACTATTGCAATAATTGTTCCACCCAATGAGCTGATTAAGAATGGCAATACGAATGTAAACAAGGCAGCTGACTCATTGCCCATCACAAGGGCCGCTATTGGAAATGATAACATACCACCTACGATGCCTGTTCCAACTAATTCACCCACGTAAGCAACTGGTGCTTTTTTGATACATTTATACAACAGTCCAGCCAACAATGCTCCACACATACTACCTGGGAAAGCAAGTGGTGAACCCAGTCCCAATAAATTTCTGATAAGACTGGCTAAAAATGCCTGAGCAAGTCCCCACCATGGTCCTACGAAAATCGCGCATATTATGTTAACCAAATGCTGCACTGGAGA
Organism: Lachnospiraceae bacterium; assembly: GCA_045627645.1. GTDB lineage: Bacteria > Bacillota > Clostridia > Lachnospirales > Lachnospiraceae > Colinaster. The sequence continues at coordinate 21,596 of JAZQOC010000008.1, read as the reverse complement.
ACATTTCGCTCCTAAGAATGGAAATGAAATAGTTGATCCAACTACTGCAACCGCTACCATTACTGCTGTAAATGTTAATTTTTTAATATTTGTCTTTTTCATACTTTCTCCTTAAACCTTTTCATGTCTTAATATTTAGTTGTTTGATTTATAAAATCCAGCATGAATCATTACCTCTAAATTCAAAATGAGTCTTATAACGACTTCTACAGAATATCGATATATTCGCCTGCCAGAGCCTTATTCATACTTCTTACAGCACAGAATTTGCCACACATACTGCATGTATCACTATGGTCTTCTTCTGGCGCTCTGCTGTCACGTATTTCCTTGGCCGTCTTAGCATCGAGGGCACATTCAAACTGAGCATCCCAATCAAGATTTCTTCTGGCATCTGCCATCTTGTCATCTATATCACGAGCTCCCTTAACACCCTTGGCAATATCTGCTGCATGAGCTGCTATTTTGGATGCAATAATTCCCTGTCTTACATCATCAACGTTAGGAAGTGCCAAATGCTCCGCCGGAGTAACATAGCAAAGGAACGCCGCTCCGCTCATGGCTGCAACAGCACCACCAATAGCTGATGTAATATGGTCATATCCTGGTGCTATATCTGTTACAAGTGGTCCAAGTACATAGAATGGCGCACCCATGCATATTGTCTTCTGAATTTGCATGTTAGCTGCGACCTGATCAAGAGGCACATGTCCTGGGCCTTCAACCATTACCTGTACATTATGAGCCCATGCACGCTTTGTAAGCTCACCAAGTCTTACAAGTTCCTCAATCTGACATACATCTCCTGCATCTGCAAGACAGCCTGGTCTGCAGGCATCTCCTAAAGATACTGTAACATCATACTCTTCGCAGATATCAAGAATCTCATCATAATACTCGTAAAACGGATTCTCATTTCCTGTCATACTCATCCATGCAAACACAAGGCTGCCACCACGACTTACAATGTTCATCTTTCTCTTATGCGTCTTAATCTGCTCAATTGTCTTTCTTGTGAGTCCACAGTGAATAGTAACAAAATCAACACCATCCTGAGCATGAAGTCTTACTACGTCTATAAAGTCCTGGGCAGTAAGTGTTGCTAAATCTCTCTGATAATGGATAACACTGTCATATACTGGCACTGTACCAATCATTGCAGGGCATTCACTTGTAAGCTTCTGTCTAAAGGGCTGTGTGTTACCATGGCTGCTTAAGTCCATGATAGCTTCTGCGCCAAGCTCGACAGCACTCATTACCTTCTGCATCTCAATGTCATAATCCTTACAGTCTCTGGAAACACCAAGATTCACATTTATCTTTGTACGAAGCATGCTTCCTACGCCTTCTGGCTCAATGCATGTATGATTCTTGTTGGCAGGAATTGCAACCTGTCCTCTTGCAACAAGATCCATCATTTCTTCAACAGAAAATTTTTCTTTTTTTGCTACTGCCTCTATTTCCTTTGTTACGATGCCTTTTCTTGCTGCATCCATCTGAGTAGTATAGTTTCTCATTTAACCTCCATTTTTCAGGCTTTTATGCCTCGTTTATATTCATCAGTTATTAATTCTTGTAATTCCCTTCAATTGCGAATGCATGATTCATAGGGCCTGAACCTTTACCCAAATCAAGCATTGCTGCTAATGCGCCTGAAATATAATTCTTTGCATATAACACCGCATCATCAAGGCATTCTCCCTTAGCAAGATTTGACGCAATTGCGCTGGAAAGCGTACATCCTGTACCATGTGTATTAGGGTTATTAATTCTCTTTCCCTTAAACCACTTGTAGTCACCATCTCTGTATAACAAATCGTTGGCATCATTGACCTGGTGACCGCCCTTACACAAAACTGCACATCCATATGTCTCATATATATACTTTGCAGCTGCAATCATATCTTCCTCGGATTCCACCTTCATCCCTGATAATACTTCTGCCTCAGGAATATTAGGAGTAATAACTGTGGCAAGAGGTAATAATTCATTTTTCAAGGTGCCGATAGCATCATCACTGATCAGTTTTGATCCGCTAGTTGCTACCATAACAGGATCAATCACAAGATTCTTTGCATTATACTGCTTTAACTTATCTGCAATTACTCTGATAAGTTCACTACTTGCCACCATTCCTGTCTTAATTGCATCCGGGAAAATATCCTCAAATACGCTGTCAAGCTGACTAACTAAAAATTCTGGAGTAACCTCCATAATATCTGATACGCCGGTTGTATTCTGAGCAGTAAGCGCAGTAATAGCACTCATGGCATATACGCCATGTGCTGTCATTGTCTTAATATCTGCCTGGATGCCGGCGCCTCCGCAGGAATCACTGCCTGCGATCGTTAATGCTACGTTCATGCTTTCTCCCTTCGATACACTAACGTTTTCATGGCCACATAATAATATATGGCAGGCGACACAAGGTGGTGCCCCCGGTGTGCCGCTACTGTTGTTTTGCTAAGCGTTATCAAACTTATGTAAACTATATTCACATCTTTTCTCTGTGAAAAGTATTGTACATGCGCTTTATAGTCTAACTGCCTTAAGTTCTTTTGCTGCCTTTTTGCAATCGTCTTTTGCAAATATGCCACTTACAACTGCAACTCCTGCAATGCCTGTCCCTTTGAGTTGTTCAATATTGGTTTCATCTATTCCACCAATTGCCACAACCGGAATATTCACGCTTGCTGTTATCTCTTTTAATAAATCAATAGACATCTTTTTGGCATCGAGTTTTGTAGTTGTTCCAAACACTGCTCCACTTCCCAGATAATCAGCACCTGCAGCCTCGGCTGCCACTGCCTGTTCAACTGTTTTGGCTGTAACACCGATTATCTTATCAGGACCAAGGATTTCACGTACTCTTGCAGCCTCAAGATCCGACTGTCCTACGTGAACTCCATCCGCATCTATCTCCTTGGCAAGTGTCACATTGTCATTGATGATAAGTGGTACATTGTACTTATTACAGATTGACTGTATCTTTAGTGCTGTCTCTCGAAATGCGTCCATTTCCAAATTCTTCTCGCGAAGCTGAACTATGGTAACGCCTCCTTTAAGAGCATCCTCCACCTGTTCTTCAAGTGTTTGCTTTACAGCAAGACGACTGTCTGTTATTGCATAGAGCGCTAATTGTTCTCGTTTCATAATCAGCCTCCTTTCGATTTAGCATTTTAACCATAAAAAAACGAGCAAAATGCCTATGACACTTTGCTCGCAAAATACGACTATCGCGCTCTCCCTACACTGGCATTATCCAACAGGTTCCATGGGTCATAGACGAACTGGTCTATTTCTCAGCCGGTGTTCACCAGCTCCCCAAATATTCAGTTAGATGATTATAAAATCATCGTTAACAACAAATTTACTTTATTAAAAATGAGTACCAATGTCAACACATTTTTATGTGCAGTCATTACACTAATCTATGACATTCTTAACTCCAAGGATATTATCATATCCCACATTCTGAGTAACAATACCCTTTCTTGGATTAGCCGCATGAACGATCTGACCATTGCCAATATAAAGAGCAACATGGGTACAACTACTCTTACCATAGCAGACAATATCTCCCGGCTGAATCTCATCAAGAGATATACTTCTTCCGTTGCTGGATAACTGTCCACCTGGGGTTCTGCTTAAACCATATCCAAACTGAGCCATAACAAGACTGGTAAAACCAGAGCAGTCAGTTCCATTTTCAAGACTGTTTCCACCATGGACATAAGGATGTCCCACGTACTGCAGCGCAAAATTGACAATATCCGAACGAAGATTTCCGCTGGCAGAGAATGCTGGCGTACTGGCTGGCTCTGACTGTTGTTGTACTATCTGTACATTCTCAGGCTTGTCAGTTTCCTTTTCCTGCCCTCTGGCCTTTAAAGTCTTTTCTTCTTCCTCTTTTGCCCTGATTTCATCCATGGTTTTCGCATAGATAAATTCCTCAGCAACACTTACATATTCCGCAGAAACGTAACCCATTTTGTCATCGCCATAATAAACATGAATCCACTCAGAGCCATAGTCCGCTTCGACAAGCTTGAGTTTCTCATTGGTTATAGCATATCCAATTCTGCTGGCATCAATGTCCGGCTTTTCACGAATATTAAGTCTGTCCGCCAAAACAGTTGCATATCTGTCAATATAGTTATCGATAACCTCTACCGCATCATGACCATAGATAAAATATTCTGCCTTGATATAACCTGTAAGTGAGCCCGAAATTACATTGAGCCAGATTCCATCTTCGCACTCAACTTCTTCCTGAATCTGAGCTACAGCACCATCATACATTCTACCAACTATTTCGCTGTCAGTAGTCGGACTTGTACGAACATTGACATAGTTATCAACATTGGCTATGGCAAAATTGCTATACTCATCATCCTCCGACTCGTCATACTCTTCTTCCACGCAGGCTGCCTGTTCTGCTAACTGCACTTCAACTAGTTCTTCAAGTGCACAGTCAAAGTTTCTGATCTTCTCCTCTGTAAAAAAAGCCTCAAGGCCATCAATTGACATCTTGTCAAATGAATCCACCGCAACCAGATTAGCTTCAGCTGTATCATTTTCCTTATTCGATTGTTCTTTTTTACCGCATGCACAAGAAAACATCATACTAATAATGAGCACACACAGTATAAATCTTTTGCCCAAATTCAAAACAACAATCCCTTAATCAACATATCTCATCTGAATCAAGCATAACTGTAAACGGTCCGTCATTGACAAGGCTCACTGCCATATCGGCACCAAAACTTCCTGTTTCGACCTTCACACCATACTCGTCTCTTATCTTTTTAATCGTATATTCATATATCATATTGGCATGTTCAGGATTACCCGCCTTAACAAAGGACGGTCTGTTTCCCTTTTTGCAATCAGCATAGAGAGTAAACTGCGAAACTAAAAGTATCTCGCCACTTACATCCTGTAAAGACAGATTAGTCTTACCTTCCGAATCAGCGAAAATGCGTAAGTTTATCATTTTCTTAATCATCTTATCTACTATTTCCTTGGTATCCGATTCGCATGCTCCAAGAAGCACCATATAACCTTTATCTATTGAACCAATGACGCTTCCCTCTACTTCAACGCTGGCCTTTGTAACTCTCTGAATTAGTAGTTTCATATTGTATCCTTTTGCCTATATTACTTTATTCAAATCACTTTCACGCCTGCAATTGTATCACATTTAAAATAAAACCCCAAATGTTACCATCTTTTCACTTATGTTTATGCACCTGACTGTTTCCTTAGTATTTATGCTATAATTCACTTAAACATCTAAATCACATTCAATTTACCGTTATAAATTATAAGGCTCAGAGGTATCTCATGATAAAGCTTCTAACTGTTTCAGATATGCGCGAAAGCGACAAAAACACAATTGAAAATGGAACCGATTCAAAAATACTAATGTATAGAGCCGGTGAAGCAATATTTGATCTGATAAAAGACTATAAACCACCTTTTGCAATTGTTTGTGGAAATGGAAATAATGCAGGCGATGGTTATGTTCTTGCTACATTTCTCAAGAAAGTTGGCATAGAATGTACCATTTTCAGAACCTCTGAACGTTTTTCAAATGATGGTCTCTACTACTACGAACAGTGTGTACAAATGGGGATTGATGATCAGATAATTATTAATAATAATCCAACCGATGATACCAAAGCTTATATCGATTGTCTGATAGGTGTATTGGGTCAATACAATACTATAGTTGACTGCATCTTTGGAACTGGTTTCCACGGCAATGTATCTGAACCTGTTCGAAGTATAATTGAAGCCATCAATCATTCAACCGCCAATACAGTAGTGAGTGTTGATATTAACAGTGGTTTAAACGGCGACAATGGCCAGTGTGATATATGTGTTCACTCTGATTTGACTATTTCAATTGGTAATATGAAACCAGGCCATCTGCTTAATAATGCTAAGGATGTATGTAAAAAAGTTATAAATTGCGATATAGGTATCACTCCTATAGTCAACTGTCAGGAAATTTATCTATGCGAAAACAGTGATTTCAAAGAGATCTTCAGTGACAGACTAAATAACAGCAATAAGGGTACATATGGCTATATAGGATTAATTGGTGGAAGCCAGTGTTTCGGTGGAGCTATCAGACTTGCCAATATGGCAGCCTGCTCTATGAGAAGTGGAGCCGGTGTAGTCAAGGTTGCTGCACCATCATCTCTTGGTAATGTAATAATGCCACAAATTCTTGAAAGCACCTTCTATCCGCTTTCTGATAACGACGCAAATCTGATATTTGATGAAAATGAATTCAATAAACTTTTGAATCTGTCAGCAATTGCTTTTGGTATGGGAATTGGAAATACAGAGGAAACCAAAAAAGCTTTGGAATATCTCTTAGTCAATTACACAGGAACACTGATAATTGATGCAGATGGCATTAATGCTCTTTCGCAAATGGATAATATCTTGTTGGATAATGCATCATGTCAGATAATAATAACTCCACATCCAAAGGAATTCTCCAGATTAACAGGCCTTAATGTTGCAGATATTTTATGTAAACCAATTGAACTTTCAAAAGAATATGCTGCAAAACATAAAATCATTGTCTTATTAAAAGGTTCATCAACTGTTATTAGTGATGGCAATGTATCCTATATTACTAATCGCGGATGCGCTGGAATGGCAACTGCAGGTAGTGGCGATGTCTTGTCCGGAATTCTCGCTGCTGTTTGTGGATACAACAAGGATACTCCTTTGCTTGCCACCGCTGCTGCAGCACATATTGCCGGAATAGCTGGTGAACTTGCAGGAGAAAACTATGGCATGATTAGTATGATAGCATCTGATACTGCCACACTCCTTCCTAAAGCAATTCAGACAATCCAGAATTACTAATTAAAAAAACTATTCTAATATCAATTTCAAACATCAATTATTCATATCTAGTTTAATAAAAAAGAGAGTTGATTTTCATCAACTCTCAATTAAAACAAACTTTTGTTTGTAAGCTCTGCTATTCTTATTTAGCGTAATCAATTACGCGACTCTCACGAATAACATTTACCTTAATCTGACCTGGGTATTCAAGCTCTGCTTCAATCTGCTTAGAGATATCTCTAGCAAGTAATACCATATCAGAATCAGTAATCTGCTCTGGAACTACCATTACACGAATCTCACGACCGGCCTGGATAGCAAATGATTTGTCTACACCTTTGAAATTGTTTGATATTTCTTCTAACTGACGAAGTCTTGTTGTATAAGTCTCTAATGTTTCTCTTCTTGCACCTGGTCTTGCAGCACTAATTGCATCTGCAGCCTGTACGATACAAGCAATTAAGCTCTGAGGTTCAACATCACCGTGATGTGCCTCTACAGCATTGATAACAATAGCTGACTCCTTGTACTTCTTACATAACTCTGTACCAAGCTGAATATGAGAACCTTCCATCTCATGGTCAACGGCTTTACCGATATCATGGAGTAAACCTGCTCTCTTAGCTACACGTACATCAAGCCCTAACTCGCTTGCAAGAAGTCCTGATAACTGTGAAACTTCAATAGAATGCTTTAATGCATTCTGTCCGTAACTTGTTCTGAACTTCATCTTACCAAGAAGTTTTACAAGTTCTGGATGAATACCATGTACACCAACTTCAAGTACAGCGGCTTCACCTTCTTCTTTGATCATAACCTCAACTTCACGCTGAGCTTTTTCAACCATTTCTTCGATTCTAGCTGGATGAATACGTCCATCTACAATCAGTTTTTCGAGAGCGATACGAGCTACCTCTCTACGAATTGGATCAAATCCAGATAAAATAACTGCTTCTGGAGTATCATCAATAATAAGATCAACACCAGTAAGTGTTTCGATAGTACGGATATTACGTCCTTCTCTACCGATTATTCTACCTTTCATCTCATCATTTGGAAGCTGAACAACAGAAATTGTTGTCTCTGATACATGATCAGCAGCACAACGCTGAATAGCATTAACAACGTATTCCTTAGCCTTCTTATCAGCTTCTTCTTTAGCACGACTTTCCATCTCTTTAATCATGACAGCTGTCTCGTGCTTGACATCTTCTTCAACAATTTTCAGTAGATAATCTTTTGCCTGGTCGGAGGTCAAACCTGAAATTCTTTCTAGTTCCTGAACACGTTCCTGGTTAAGCTTTGAAATAACTTCCTTCTGCTTGTTAAGGTTTTCTTCCTTAGCATTTAAAGAAGCTTCTTTCTTCTCAATAGCCTCTGTCTTGCGATCGATATTCTCTTCCTTCTGCTGAATACGACGTTCATTACGCTGAATCTCATTACGACGTTCTTTGATTTCTCTATCAAGTTCATTCTTAGCCTTAATAGATTCCTCTTTAATCTCAAGGAGACCTTCACGTTTCTTTGTCTCAGCAGTTGCAAGAGCTTCATCAATGATAGCTCTAGCCTGTTCCTCAGCATTGCCAATCTTAGAATTAGCACTGTTCTTCATAACTTTTGAAGTAACAACGTAAGTAACAAGCGCTACAACCAAGGCAGTGACCACGACAGCAATAATAACATTTATTGGCATGTCAGGAGCACCTCCTATTAAATTTTTAATTGTAATTTATTATCAACAGACATAGTATGCCCATTCATAGCAATGTACAACATATATGATTTTATAGTATAGCCACCACAATGTCAAGGTTTTATGTAAATTAGAAAATCCTATATACATTAAAAAAGATCAAGGCCATACAGACCTTGATCTTAATTTAACATATCTTATTATTTAATATTCTACTGTTCATTCTTAATAGCTTCAGCCATCTCAGCCTGAATAGTTGGATCATATGAAAGCATTGGCTCAATTGCCATAATCTCATCTTCACTATGATTCTTGATATGTCTCTCAACATAGTTGCTTGTGATCTTGTAAACCATAGGTGTAAGTGCAAGAACACCGATAAGGTTAGGAATCATCATAAGACCATTGAATGTATCTGAGATATCCCATGCAAGCGAGTTATCCATCAATGCACCAGAGATAATCATTAAAACAAAGATTACTCTATAAATCTTAGCACCCTTGATACCTGCAAGATATTCTACAGCCTTTGAACCATAATGTGACCAGCCCATAACTGTTGTAAATGCGAAAAGAAGTACAGCAATTGCGATGAACCATTCACCTGGCTTACCAAATACTCCACCAAATGATTTAGCAACAAGTGTAGCACTGTCAACATCACCAATAGGAGCACCTGTTGAAAGATCTATAAATCCTGATGAAAGACAAACAATAGCTGTCATTGTACATACAACGATTGTATCAGCAAATACTTCGAAGATACCCCAAAGACCCTGTCTAACTGGCTCTTTAACATTGGAGTTAGAGTGAACCATAACTGATGAACCAAGACCAGCTTCATTAGAGAAGATACCTCTCTTACAACCGTTCTTGATTGCAAGTGAGAGTGCTGTACCAGCTGCACCACCAGCTACAGCCTTTGCGCCAAAAGCGAACTTGAAGATAGCTGCAAACATAGCACCAATTGATGAAATGTGAGCAATCATAATAACAAGAGCACCGATAACGTAAACGATAGCCATAAATGGAACTACTCTTTCAGCAACGGCTGCAATTCTCTTAAGACCACCAAGAATAATAAATCCACCAACGATCATAAGAATAACACCGATGAACCATCTGATAAGTGATACACCAGCGATTGTAGGAACAGCTAATCCACTGAAGAAAGCTGATTCCATATTAAGAGTAATCTTATTAATCTGACCTAAGTTACCAATACCAAATGAAGCAAGAATAGCAAAACATGCAAATATAACTGCAAGAACCTTACCTACTGTCTTCATTCCCTTATATGATCCAAGACCATCCTTAAGATAGTACATAGGACCACCAGACCACTCATTGTCCTGATTTCTACGACGATAGTAAATACCAAGAATGTTTTCTGAGTAGTTTGTCATCATACCAAGTAATGCTGCAATCCACATCCAGAATACTGCACCAGGACCACCTACACAAATAGCAGCTGCTACACCGGCAATATTACCAGTACCAATTGTTGCAGCAAGAGCTGTACAAAGAGCCTGGAACTGTGATACAGCACCAGCATCACTCTTATCATGAGTGTCCTTCTTAAATACTGTTGCAATAGTGTTTGACCACCAATGCTTAATGTGTGAAAACTGAAAGAATTTTGTAACTGCTGAACAAACAACACCTGTTCCCAGCAATAAGATGATTGCGAACCAGCCCCACGCGAAGCTATTAACTACGTCGTTAACTGATGCGACTTGAGTTAAAAAGTTTTCCATAAATTTTCTCCTGTCCTTTTGCCTGAGAGATTGACATACTGTCGTACACCTTCGGCGCCCACGCAACCAAAACATCATCATCTTTAAGATGATGTTTTCTCGAGACGAAGTCTGGTTGCGTTATGCAACCAAAACATCATCATCTTTAAGATGATGTTTTCTCGAGACGAAGTCTGGTTGCGTCACGCAACCAAAACATCATCATCTTGGCTACTAAAAAAATAGCCGGGACATATATTTCCCGGCTTTGGGTCTCTCCAGATTATTATTACATTCATGACTATAACATATATTTAATATCAATTACAAGAATTTAATTATATATACCATAATCATTATAAAAAACTGTTATCTAATCATGGCAATTACCGCGAGCAACAAACAATGTGCTGGATAAAAAGCATAATTAAAATACTTAAACCATCTCTTATGATATCCCTGTTTTCCCCAGTAAAACCAAATTGGAATTAATGCAAGCAATGCAATACTCTGCTGTACAAGTTCTATCTCAATTCCACAAACTGTAACCGGATAATAAAATCCTCCCAAAATCTCAACGTTAATATAATATAAGCATACAAACTGACCTATAAAACACAAAATAGTCCAAATCTTTTTCGTAGAATTAGAATTTTTGAATAATCTAACAATAATATTATCTTCTCTTCCTCTATAAAAGAAATAAAAAACAAATACGGTCAGAATTCCACATCCATAATAATCAACAAATAAAAGGTAACCTAAAACAAATCCAATAATACTAACAAAAATGCAAACCAGAACAAATAACCATGTTTTCTTTTTATTTCTTGCCATTTCCATCAGCCAAAGTCCAAGCAACGCCAATAAAAATGTCCACATAACATTCTGATGCATTGGATATATAATTTGTCCACCATACATTAGGTTAAATGGTATCTCGGATATGATTGCAAATACCAAAATACGTAGAAGATATTTTTTTAAATCACTAGTATGAAAAAATCCTTCTACAATCATAAATGCAAATATTGGGAATGCAATTCTTCCAACACATGTCATCCAGTCATATGCAAGTACTGTAGCCCACATATGATCAAGTAACATAAATATCATTGCCATTATATGTAATGCTGCAGAGCTTAATCCCAATGATGCCCTCTTTTCATTGTCCATCTACAATACTCCGTTCTATCAATCATAATAAGTGTTATCATTAATTTCTCGTTTAATACTGTCAATCGAGAATCCTTTATTAAACAAATATTGCATAAGTTTATTTCTTTCTTTTGCGTCACAAGAGTCAGGTGAATAATGTTTCTTTTCAAGAATTATTCTAATCATAACTCTTTCATCACCCAGTTCTCCCTCTTCTCTTCGTTCTCCTATAGCTTTGGCAATAATGTCACTTCTGATTCCTTTAGTTTTTAAATCCTGTTCTATTCTCTTAATTGATTTAGATTCTGTATATGTATCTATATATTGCAAAGCATAACTATAGTCATCTATGTACTTAAAGCCTTTTAGATAATCAATAGCCTCATCTATAATCTCCTGAGAATATAAGCCCTCTTTGAGTTTTTCTCTCATACCAAACTCAGTGTAGGGTCTTTTCTCCAACAGATGCATTGCTCTAAGCTTAGCTCTTTTAGGAAGAACATTCTCTACAATATCCTTATAAATATTCTCTTCTATTTCATCATCAATTTTAAGGTTAAATTGACGAAGTTCGCCTTTATACAAAACAAAGGCGAACTCTCCATCAATGAATATTTTATATTTTGCTTTTGAATACTCAATTATATCAGTAACAATCATTAAGCATCTCCACTAAAAGATTAGAATTCTTCAGTAGCACTCTGAGCATCTTCAGAGCCTTCAAATGCAAAATGTGCTCTTATCTTTTCTTCAATCTCATTACAGATATCTGGATGCTCCTCAAGATAAATCTTAGTATTCTCTCTACCCTGACCTATCTTATTACCTTCATATGCATACCATGCACCACTCTTATTAATAATATCTACGTCTGCTGCAAGATCTAAGATATCACCAACCTTAGATATTCCCTTACCAAACATGATATCAAATTCTGCCTCTTTGAATGGAGGTGCAATCTTATTCTTAACAACTTTTACTCTTGTTCTGTTACCAATCACCTCTCCGCCTGCCTTAAGAGATTCAATTCTTCTTACATCAAGTCTTACAGATGAATAGAACTTAAGAGCACGACCACCAGTTGTTGTCTCTGGGTTACCAAACATAACTCCGACTTTTTCTCTTAACTGGTTGATAAAGATAACTGTACAGTTTGATTTACTTATAACTGCTGTAAGTTTTCTTAAGGCCTGAGACATAAGTCTTGCCTGAAGACCTACATGCGAATCACCCATATCTCCATCAATTTCAGCCTTTGGAACAAGCGCTGCAACCGAGTCAACTACTACTATATCAATAGCACCTGATCTAACCATTGTCTCTGTAATCTCAAGTGCCTGCTCACCACAGTCTGGCTGAGAAATATATAAGTTATCAATATCAACGCCGATATTCTTAGCATAAACAGGATCAAGGGCATGCTCAGCATCAATAAATCCGGCAATACCACCTCTTTTTTGAACTTCAGCAATCATATGAAGTGTAACTGTTGTCTTACCAGATGATTCTGGTCCATATATCTCAATAATACGACCCTTAGGAATTCCACCAAGTCCCAAAGCAATATCAAGACTAAGTGAACCAGTTGGAATAGTTTCAACATTCATCTGTGAAGCTGGATCACCAAGTTTCATAACAGCACCCTTGCCGTACTGCTTCTCAATATGTGCTATAGCCGCATCTAATGCTCTTAACTTATCTTCTCTTTCCATTACAAAATCTCCTTCACGAATAAGAACAGATGTTCTGTTATGATAATAAAACATATGTTCGCTTTTGTCAACAACTCATTTACAATTAATAGAATAATATTTATATTGTCCGTTTTATTACTCTTTAAAGGGAATATTCAAAGAAATTATTTAAAATCTGCCAAAAATAAAAAGATTTGCAAAATGATTATATAAAAGTCATAACCATTTCGCAATATCTTTTACTATAAACCTACTTATCAGTTTTTCCAAAAGTATTCTCACTAAAATACTCAAGAAGACATTCTCTTAAGAGAATCAGAGCATTGGCAACAGTGGTTTCACGTATCTTTGCCCTGTTTCCACTAAAATGGAACTCTCTTACAGCTGTCTTTCCACATACATAACAGCCAATATATACAAGTCCCACTGGCTTCTCTGGTGTTCCACCGTCAGGTCCTGCAATACCTGTTGTGGATACAACAACATCAGCCTTACCTACATCGTGGGCACCTATAGCCATTTCTTTTGCAACCTGCTCACTTACAGCGCCATATTTCTCTAATGAAGACTTTTTAACGCCTATGCATTTTCTCTTAGCCTTATTGGAATATGTAACATATCCGCTCTTATATGTCTCGGATACACCAGGAACATTTATAATTCTTCCAGCTAACAGACCACCTGTGCAGGATTCAACAGTTGACAAAGTGAGATTATTGGCAATCAGCAGATCTGCTATTGTCATCTCAAGAGTCTGATTCTCATCTGTAGAATATATTGCATTGCCGAATCTGTCCTTAATATCTTTAATCATAGGCTTAATGAGTTTCTTAGCCTGTGACTCGTCCTTGGCTTTAGCCGTAATACGAAGATGTACTTCACCAGTTTTTGCATATGTAGCAATAGTAGGATTGGTCTGATTCTGAATCAGGTCATCTACCTGCTTGGCAACACTGCTTTCACCTATTCCACATATCTTAACGGTTTTTGAAACTATTACTTCAGGAACAATATTATTTATGTAAGGCTTAACCTGCTCTTCAAACATTGGTTTAAGCTCGTTTGGTGGTCCAGGAAGTAGCACTACCCTCTTATCACCATACTCTATAATCACACCAGGTGCCGTTCCATTGTCATTGTATAAAACAACTGAATCCTCTGGAATCATAGCCTGCTTCCAGTTATTATCAGGAATAGAAACATTTTTCTTAGCGAAATACTTTGTAATATCTTCCTTCGCCTTCTCATCTAACCTAAGTTCCTTACCACATACCTTTGCAGCAACCTCTTTGGTAAGATCATCTGGTGTTGGGCCAAGTCCGCCTCCAAGAATAACAATATCAGATCTGGTAAGCGCAAGTTCAAGGGTCTGAGTCAGACGTTCCTCATTGTCTCCTACAACAGTCTGGTAATAGCAGGAAAGCCCCAGCTTAGCACATTCTTCCGAAAGATATGCGGCATTGGTATTAACAATATTTCCCAATAATATTTCTGTTCCAACGGATATCAGTTCAACAACCATTATAAAACTCCTTTTATACCATGATATGCTTCATACTATCGCTTAATGATGCAACTTTATCATTAAGTGCTGTTGCTTCTCCAGCAAGTGACATTGCTGTATCAAGCTGAGAAGTAATCGATTCAGTTACAGATCTTGTAACTGAAGCAGTCTCCTCTGAAACAGCTGCAATATTAGTAATAGATTCTGCTATGAGTTCTTTTTCCTGAAGCATTGCTGCCATATTATCTGAAATACGATTAAGACCTTCAACCATATCATCAACACACTCAGTAATTGTAGCAAAAACTTCTGTTGTATCATCAAGTGCACTTCCCTGCTCATTAATAAATACAGTAGTTTTATTAGCAGAATTAGTTGCTTTTTCACTCGCTCTTCTTATATCACCAAGAAGTGTATCAATCTGAGATGCTGCCTGAACAGACTGATCAGCAAGCTTTCTGATTTCTTCTGCAACAACAGAGAACCCTCTTCCTGCATCACCAGCTCTTGCCGCTTCAATTGAAGCATTAAGCGATAACAAATTGGTCTGTTCTGCTATTTCATTAATAATTTCAACAAAATTACTTATGACATCAGTCTGTCTTATAACCTCCTGAATCTCTGTTACTAACTGCTCAACTATTTCAGTAGTCATTGCAGACTTCTCATTGAGGGCGCCAATCGTTGTCTTTCCAAGCTGAGTTGAATCAAGAGTCTTATCAACTGTATCACCTATATGTTTTGTTCTTGATGCAACTTCATCTATTTTTTCTGAAAAATGAGCCATTTTTCCAACGCATACATCTGCATCCTTTGACTGGCTTTCTGCTTCATCTGCCATCTGAACAAGCTCAGAAGAAATATTTTCCATTATGTCTCTCATGCTTCCTGAAGCATTGGCAACCTTATTAGCAGATTCAGATACATCTTCACCAAATCCCTGAACATTTTTCATAAGGCCATTGATACCACCAACAGTTTCATTAAGAGTATCTGTAAGAAATCTAAGTTCGTCCTTTCTCTTTGTAGAGAACTGTCTTGTAAAATCGCCTTTAGCAACTTTATCAAGATTTTTACATACTGCGCTAAGGGTTGTACTGATACCTCTTGCAATAATCATACCAATACCAAGAGCAACAACAATGCCAATAAGCACCATAATAATTGTAAGATTTCTAATATCTGACATTTCTTTGGCTGCATTGGCCTTTGGAATAAGCAGATTGAGTGAAAATCCTGTTTCATCAATCGGCTGATAGTAGAACAGATAAGTTTCGTTATTCATCTTTACTTCTCTGCCTTTTACTTCCTCACCTGAAGCAACCACTTCCTTATAGAAATCAAGATTATTAAAGAACACTGTTCCTTCATCAGCAAATGTTGAAACCAGTTCACCATTTTCCATACTCTGAGACATACTCAGTTCAACATCACCGAGAACTATACCTGCATAACTGCCTTCCCCCAGGTTAAGTGTTGCAAGAGTTGACTCAAGATTTTTCTTATCAAGATCGATAATAACAACACCATCCTTTTTCATAAACGTCTGAACGTATGCAAACGCATAAGAATCAGGATGTCCAAAATAAATCTCATCAATATGAGGATGTTTTCCTATCCATCCATTTGTCTGTCCGCCTGCTGAAAACAACTGTCCTTCTGGAAGATTCCAAAACTGAGCAAACTTACCAAAACTACCCTCATCAGTTTCTCTAAACTGAGCTTCTGTTCTGTCATTATTCAAAAATGCTCTACCGTGATCAGCTGCAATATAATAGTCAGAAACAAAATCTGTAGCCTTTACATAGGTTCCCATCTCATTAAGAACCTCAGCGATAACAGTATTTTTATCTTTTGTCTCTTTTTTGTATAAAACCGTATAGTATCTTGTTATATCCGTATCAACATTCAGTGTCTGTGCTCTGTTAGCAACACTACTGCACACCATGGACATATAGTTTTCAGTTGCCTCAACCATACTGTCAACACTTGCGGTGTATTTATCAACAATAACTGATGATGCCTTGTTATAAGAAAATACGCCCAGTAAAATAATGAGAATAACTGGAACGCAATAAGCGCCAAGAAGCATCACACCTATATTGCTGTACTTCTTCATAAAGTCCTTTTCCTTAGCTATTCTTTCCTTATCAACTTCAATTTTCTCTTTAACTTTTTGTTTCATTGGATTACGAAATTTGCGTAAATCAAACCCCATATTTTATACCCTTTCTCTTTTGAAATTCTCTCTCCCAAAATATAGAAATATTATACCATATTTTATAATTCAGACTGTAATAAATCTTGATATAAATATTACATTTTTACGCATAAAAAAAAGCGTTTCACAAACGAAACGCTTTAACAAACAACACTATTTTGTATCCTTCATAACATCTTTATTCTTTATTACATAATCAAGCAACGAAACAACTGTAAGAATAACTGCTACGTACATACTTATTACAACAAGAATATGATATACATCAACGCCACCAATAACAATTGAAAGATTTGCTAACATCATAATTGTCATAACCATCTGACTTACAGTCTTAGATTTCCCCCACATACTTGCTGCAATAACGACTCCGTTATCGCTTGCTACCAACCTAAAACCTGAAATAATGAACTCCCTACTCATAATAATAATTACTGCCCATGCAGGAATCATTTTTATTTCCATAAGGCATATCAGCGCGGCGCACACTAACAGCTTATCTGCCAATGGATCCATAAATTTTCCAAAGTTTGTCACAAGATTATACTTTCTTGCAATTTTACCATCAAGCAGGTCTGTAATACTTGCAATAACAAATATAGCAAGTGCCACCCAATTGCTAAATGCTCCCAAACATCCTGTTAGCATAATAATCACAAATGGAATTATGAGTATTGTTCTTAGTATTGTAAGTTTATTAGGTAAATTCATATATACTCCTACATCGATATCATCGTCACTGATTCTATTTTACTCCTCTATAACCTCTCCTACAAGGTCATATTCTCTTGAACCAGTAACTTTTACCTTAACAAAATCTCCACTTAGCAAATCCCTGTCGCATTCTACAAATACCACTCCGTCAACAGAAGGTGCATCCTTATATGTTCTTCCAACATATACACCATCACTGACTATCTTGCCCTCTATCATTACATCGACTATTCTGTCTGTCATTTCAGAGGCTTTTTCCCAGGCAATTTTCTGTTGCAGTGCCATGACTTTGTTTCTTCTGATATTTTTAATAAACTGAGGAACCTGCTTAGGAAGCCCCGCTGCTTTTGTACCTTCTTCTCTTGAATAAGTAAATGCTCCCAGTCTGTCAAATCTGATTTCCTCAATAAAATCCATCATCTGTTTGTGATCAGCATTCTTTTCCCCAGGGAATCCTGTTATAAACGTTGTTCGAAGTGCTATATCAGGAATAGCCTCCCTAAGTTTTCTTATACTTTCAGTAATTTCAGTTCTTGTGGTTTTTCTGGCCATAGCCCTTAAAACATTATCCGAAGCATGCTGAATAGGAATGTCCAGATAATTGCATACTTTAGGCTCATTTTTAATAGTCTCTATAAGCTCATCTGTTATTTCTTCAGGATAACAGTATAAAATTCTTATCCACCTTAGTTCTTCTATCTTTGCCAGTTCTTTAAGAAGCGTCGGTAAAGACTTTTTACCGTATATATCCACTCCATAAAGAGTTGTCTCCTGGGCAACAAGAATCAGCTCCTTAACGCCTCTTTCCACAAGGCTTTTAGCTTCATCCACCAAAGTCTCCATGGCAATTGAGCGATAATTACCTCGCACATATGGTATTACGCAATAAGTACATCTCTTGTTGCAGCCCTCTGCAATCTTAAGATATGCAAAATGGCCACCTGATGTAAGCAGCCTGTTATAACCACAAAGCGCTGGTCCCTGAATGTCTTCTAAAACATCTTCTGTTTTGTTCTTCTGCACTATCTCATCCAGACACTGGGCAATCTTATCCCAGCTGCTGATACCAAGTATTGCATCAACCTCTGGTATTTCCTTATGAATGTCCTCTGCGTATCTCTGACCAAGACACCCTGTTACAATAAGAGCCTTCAGTTTCCCCTGTTTCTTGAGTTCCGCAATCTGAAGAATATTTTCAATGGACTCCTGTTTGGCATCACCAATAAAGCAGCAGCTATTAACCACCGCAGCCTCAGCATCTTCTTCTGTATCAGTTATCTCTTGTCCATGAGATGCAAGAATTCCCAGCATCATCTCGCTGTCAACGGTATTCTTGTCGCATCCCAGTGATATAAACAAAACCTTCATAACATCTCCATAATATAAAAATAGCTGTAGGCATATGCATACAGCAATTTTTAATCAAAACTATTGAATACTAATAATTCTTTATTCGTCATCTCCAAGAATCTGAATCTTTGACTGGTTGAGCTCGTCAACTGCAACTGAAAGAGCCTTTCTTCCTTCTGACTCTACCATAGCCTCATCACCTGCAATAATCTGTCTTGCTCTCTTAGATGTAGCCATAACGATTGAATAACGAGAATTAACAACCTTAGCCTCTCCTGGCTCAACCTCGCTATTAACTACCTTCATTAAATCTGAATAAGATGGATGTAACATATTCTCTCCTTCCGTCTACTTTAAATAGACTGCAATCCTTTTCTAATTTCTTCAATAAATTCTATATTTCTTCCAGCACTAAGCTTTGCCTTCTGGATAATATCATGCATCTCTTCTACACAAACATCAAGGTCATCGTTGATTATGAGATATTCATATTCTTCAATTCCCTCAGACTCCTGTGCAGCTCTTCTGAGTCGTTTTAATATAACTTCCTCAGTTTCTGTTCCTCTGCCTTTAAGTCTTGATACCAGTGTCTGTGCATCCTTAGTAGTCACAAACAAAAGTAAAGCATCTGGAAATTTCTTCTTAATCTGAAGAGCTCCCTGAATCTCAATCTCAAGCAATACATCTTTGCCTGCTTCTAACTGTTCAAACACATAGTCCTTTGGAGTACCGTAGTAGTTCTCTACATACTGGGCATGCTCAATCAATTTGTCACCAGCAATGTTCTTCTCAAACTCTTCTTTTGAGATAAAGAAGTAATCCTTGCCATCAACCTCTCCTGGTCTTGGTGAACGTGTCGTCATGGAAACGGACAATGCGTAGTTGTCATACTTCGATAACAAACTCTTCATCAGAGTTCCCTTGCCAGCTCCAGAGAAACCTGAAACTACTGTTAATATACCTTTTTTATTCATACAAAGTAACCTTTATAATCAATTATTCAATATTCTGAATCTGCTCACGAACCTTCTCAATAACAGTCTTAAGTTCAATACCTCTGTTACTGATCTCAAGATCGCTGGATTTACTAAGTGTTGTATTGGCTTCTCTGTTCATTTCCTGTGCAAGGAAATCAAGCTTTCTACCAATTGAACCACCTTCGATAAGAACAGCCTTCATAGTCTCGATATGGCTGCGAAGTCTTACCATCTCTTCATCAACACAAATCTTGTCAGCAAAAATTGTAACTTCCTGAACAATTCTGTTCTCATCAATCTTTGCATCCTCAAGCATCTCCTGAACCTTAGCAGTAAGTTTATTTCTGTAGTCCTCAATAATCTTTGGACTCTTCTCCTCAATAAAGTCTACTGTTTCAAGCATATAATCAAGCTTGCCGATAAGATCTTCCTTAAGGTTTTCACCTTCTTTAATTCGTGTCTCAACAAAGCCCTCTGCCGCACCACGAATTGCTTTCTCAAGCATCTTCCAGATACCCTCTTCATCAATCTCAACATCGTCGAGTGTGAAAATTTCAGGATAACGTGAAAGTGTTGATACTCTTATGTCATTATCAATTCCAAATTCTTCTGCCATCTGAGACAAATAATTCATATACTCTTTGGCAACTTCTGGATGATATGTAACATTGACATTGTTATCTGAAGTATCTTCATAAGTAATAAAGAGATCAACTTTACCTCTTTGCATATATTCCTTAAGAAGATTTCTGATAGATGCATCAAAGAAATTAAGTTTCTTTGGCATCTTGATAGTTACATCAAGATATCTGTGATTAACAGACTTCATCTCGACAGTAACTTTACGTTTTTCCTCGGCAATTTCACATCTGCCGAAGCCTGTCATACTCTTAATCATACACAAACCTCTCATACATTTTTAATTGTAGTCCATGTATGCGCTCTTTTTGTCTCTTCCCATACGTTGTCGCATACAAAGGTTATTATATGATATCTATTCGATTCTTTCAATACCCTCGATATTTCCATCGATAAGCATGGAATAATTAGTATGGTATATGACAAACCCTGCAGGTTGTCCAGGTGATTTCTTTACGTGTTTCTTCTGAATATAATCTATTTCAATCTGACCGTCGCTTGAAGCCTCTTCAAGCTTTCCACCTGCCTTACTAAAATGTGCTGCAAGTCTGGCTGCTTCTTCAAAGCTTCTGTCCGGAAGTTCCTTGTTTTCGCATTTTACAATAACATGGCTTCCTGGTCTGCCCTTGGCATGGAACCACCAGTCATTACCTGTTGCGACCTTAAATGTAAGTTCTTCATTCTGAATATTGTTTTTTCCAACAAAAATATGAAATCCATCGGAGCTGATATAATGAAACGGTTTGCTCTTAAAGCGCTGTTTCTTAGTACCGCCTTTGCGCTTAATAAATCCTGCATCAATAAGTTCCTCCTTGATTTCTGCAAGGTCTTGCTCTTTTTCAGCAATATCAAGCGAATTCATTATTGTTTCAAGATGATCAATTTCTTCTTTGACCTGAACAGTAAGATCAGTCAGCGCTTCCTTTGTTCTCTTAAGTTTGCCATATTTATCAAAATATTTCTTGGCATTCTCCATTGGAGTCAGGTCTGCATCAAGAGGTATGATTAATTTTTCATTAGTATAGTAATTATCAACC
>JAZQOC010000007.1:0-6161 GCA_045627645.1 Lachnospiraceae bacterium | reverse complement strand
TGTACCATTGATCATCATTGCAAGGTTTCCTGCGCTAAACTGGTTCATTGTATCACCCTGTGTCCAGTTGATTGCTTCCTTAGGGAATGCGCCTTCATCTACAAGTGCCTTTTCAAACTCAAGAGCCTTAATACCGCCTTCTGTATTGATTTCATATGATGTTGAACCTGTTGACCATACCCATGGAAGGAAGTTGAATGTACCTTCTTCGTTCTGTACTGCACAGTGACCAAATCCGTATACGCCATCCTTTGTTGTCTTCTTAGCTACGTCAAGGAGTTCATCCCATGTTGTAGGAACTTCACAACCTGCGTCAGCGAGCATGTTCTTGTTATAGAAAAGAACAAGATCATTACTACCAAATGGAACACCGTATAACTTGCCATCTAATGTACATGAGTTTACAGGACCTGGATAATATGTGCTAACATCAAACTTTCCTGTGATATCTGCGAAAACACCCATAGCTGCGTATGAAGCATGATCTGGATTGTCAAGGATTACGATGTCAGGAAGTTCTCCTGCTGAAGCGCCAACTGAAAGCTGCTTCTTAAAGTCTGCGAAAGGAACATACTTAGCCTGAACCTTAACCTGGTTCTGCTGATCATTGTAAGCCTGGATAATATGGTCAAGAGCCTTCTGATGACCTTCTGTCTCCCAGTAATACCAAATTGTAACTTCACCTGTTGCGTCTGTTTCTTCAACTTCTGCTACTTCTGCCTGCTCAGCTACCTCTGCCTTATTTTCTACAGGTGCTGGTGCTTCTGCTGCAGGTGCTGGTGCTTCTGCTGCTGCTGATCCACATCCGATTAACATAGTTGCTACCATACCAATAGCAGTCAATGTTGCTAAAATTTTCTTTTTCATATTTACCCTCCTAATACATTTTAAAAAACAGAAAATTTTGTATGTCTGTCATGGTTAAATTATATATAGGATATATATTCTTCAAAACTCAATAAATCTAATAAAAGGGGAATTTTCTAAAGTCATTCTTTGTTATATGGAACTTTCAAAGTAACTATTGTTCCAACATCCATAGTACTCTCAACACTTACAGAAGCATCATCTGCGTAATACATTTTCATTCTTGTAATAACATTCCCCATTCCAATATGTGTTCTGTCCTTAGCTTCTATTACTCCTTTATTTATCTGGTCTACCATTTCAGGCGACATACCTTTTCCATTGTCTTTTATGCGTATAACAATATGATTATCTTCATTTTTAAGTGATATCCACAATGTTGCATTCTCAGTAGAATCTTCAAATCCATGAATTATTGCATTTTCTATAAACGGCTGCATAAGTAATTTATGAATCGATGCATCCATAATGTCCGGATCTACATCAAGCTCACAAAGTACTGCATCCTTTAATCTAAACTGCTGTAGAAAAATATACTTTTTAAGCCACTCTATCTCTTCCCTCACCGTAACTAACGCATTACTCTTTGCAATAGCATACCTTAATATTGTCGCAAGGGCATTTATTGCATTACTTATATCAAATTCTTCTTTTTCTATCGCCATCCAGTTAATCGTATCTAGCGTATTATATAAGAAGTGGGGGTTAATCTGAGCCTCTAGCGCAACAATATGAGCATCCTGCTGCTTCTTTGTAGCTATTCTTTCTTTTTCGGTAGATTCCCTTAATTTATCTATCATGTCATTATACGCATTGGCCATTGTTTCAATTTCCTTAGGCGTATCTTCATTAATATCTATTCTTGAATTAAGATCTCCTTCTTTTGCTCTACCCATTCCGGAAGACAGTCTCTCAATATCACTGTTAAGTCGTCTTGAAATACTTAAAGAACCTACAAACGCAATCAAAAGAATGACAAATGCAATTCCTGCTGTATATAAAGTCTGCAAGAAGATTGTAAGCTTAAGGTTAGCATCATCTATTACAGATACGACCGTCCATTCTCTCTGCTCATTCGTGCTTACGTATACATTAACCCATCTACCATGTATTGAGCTTGCGTTAATATATTCTTTTTCCTGTAATCGCTTAGAACCAATATTTCTATTTATCTTTGTACCAATCATGGATTGTCTGTATTTATTAGAAATAATTCTTCCTTCAGAATCAATAATATATGTGTCTCTTCCAGCACTGTCATTTTCAATATCATATGAACCTTGCAGCAGTTCCTCATCAAGGCTTACTATTACCATTCCAACTTTTTCATCAAGATTTTTATAATTAACTATTCTGTGTGCCAAATGGAAAAGGTAATAGTCTTTATTAGCGAATGTTGTGCCATATTCTGTTAAATATATTTTTCTGTTATAATCCGCTGAAACTTCATCATAAATTTCCGTGAAATCTTCACTGAAATTGTCTATCCAGGAGCTTTCAGTTGATACAGGAGACATTGTATCGTATGTAATGACAGATCCTCCATCCGTAACTATTGTTATTGCTCTTATATAATCCTTTGTATTTAGCAGACCACGGATAAATCTACGCATCTGATTTACTGTTGCCGGAACATCTTTTCCTTCATCAATCATTTCGCACCATGTAACAACATCATCATTCGTATAAATCTGGTACTCTAAATCTTCATATGCATTGATCGTTGTATTAATACTGTTTCCGATCTGCGCGAGATTAGCGTCCATCATCTTATCTGTATTATTTTGAATAGTTCTATAAACATTCAATACAGAAAAAATACCAAGTACAAGAATTGGAACAACAGATACAAATGCCATGTATTTAAGTAGCATTCCTCTGAAGCTCGTTTTTCGGTTGTTTTTATGTCTCATAAAAGCTCCTTATAAATTAATCAAGTAGTCTGACTTATACTCGATTTCCCTTCAGTAACATTCGGACTTCGTAGTGCTTTTCCCATGACTTCCGTTCGCCAAATAAATGCTTTCACGCAAGCACGAGCATTTGCTTGACTCATTCAAAATAACAAAATAGTAGCAGAAAAATATTCTTCTCCTGCTACTATACTATATTTTTATTACTTTTTTATACTTATTCTTTTACTGCACCACTTGTCATACCACTTATTATATATTTCTGCATAAATATGAAGATTATAATAACCGGTATTATCGCTACTATTGCAAATGCTGATAAATAACTCCACTTTGTTCCGTACTGTCCCATAAAGTTGAATATTCCGGCTGTAATAGGTCTCTTCTCCTGATCAAGAATAAATGTCATTCCGTATGCGAGGTCTCCCCATGCATATAAGAATGAGAATATTGCACATACCATTATTCCAGGTTTTGTAATAGGAACTAGGACTTTAATAAATGCAGTAAATCTGTTACATCCGTCAATATATGCCGCCTCTTCCAATGCTTTAGGAATTGATGCAAAATAATTCTTAAGTATCAATACTGAAAATGGAATTCCAATAGTTGCATCCGCTAAGATAGCTGCACCCCATGTATTATAAAGATTAAGATGCCTAAACATTATAAACATAGGCGTTAGGAGTACTGATACAGGAAGCATCTGTGTAACTAAGAAGCCAAGGAATATGGCATTTCTTCCTTTAAATCTGTATCTTGCGATAGAGTATGCAGCAGGTATTGCTAATATAACTGCTATTCCCATTGCCCCAATTGATATCATAAAACTGTTAAAGAATGACCTAAACATATTGAAATCGCCAGTTGAAACCTGAGCTACATATGTCTTCAATATAATCTCATGCGGATACCATGTAGGTGGATTTTTAAATATTTCTATTTCTGACTTTAATGAAGTATTCAGTGTCCAATAAAGCGGAAACATCAAAATACATAATATAATGGCTGAAATAATGCAGTATATTATATTTTTTTTCTTATTTAGTGGTTTATCTGTCATTTACTTCTTCCCCCTCCATTGTTATTTTCATATACAACATTCCGACAATCAGAAGGATAACAAGAAGCACATTAGCAACTGCTGAGCCCTCACTGTATTTAAACATGTCAAATGACAACTTATATGAATACGTTGACAAAAGATGAGTTGCATTAACCGGGCCACCCTCAGTCATAACATAGACAAGGTCATATACCTTAAATGTATAAATAAAGCCTAGTACAAGTACTGATTCTATTGTAGGTCTTAGAAGCGGAAGCGTTATGCTGACAAATCGCTGAAACCCTGTTGCTCCATCAACAGAAGCACTCTCATATAATTCTGTAGGAATTATAGTAAGTCCCGTAGATAATAGTATTGTATTGAATGGTATTCCAATCCATACATTTGCTGCTACAACACCTAGCATCGCAGTCTTAGGATTAGTTAACCAGTCGATATTTTCACTAATAATATGAAGCGTCCTTAATATGTGGTTAAGAACTCCTATATCTGTTGCAAAAATAAGCTTGAACATAAGAGCCGTTACTGTCATTGGCATCATCCATGGAACCATAAGAATTCCTCTTACGACCTTGGCAAATTTAAACTTCTGAACAAAGAACATTGCTAAAGCAAATCCAATAATGAACTGAAAAAAAAGACTCCCTATTGTAAATAGAAGTGTATTACTCATGGATTTTAAAAATACATCACTTTTAAATATCGTAATATAATTGTCAAACCCAACAAACTGTTTCGTACCCTTAACAAGGTTCATAACAGTAACATTCTGCATACTTAGAATAATATTACTTATAATAGGATAACCAACGAAGACCATCATATAGATAAACGCTGGAAGAATAAACAGCAATCCAACATTGTCATATCGAAAAAAGCGCTTGATCTTGTTCATAATAAAACCTCCTTAGACTAATAACTGATATTATTCTAGCATCTGCTTCTTTTAATCAATATGACAAAAATCTAATAAAGGGGGATTATTCCAATATTAATTATTCATTTTTCTGTAATCTGCCGGAAGATATCCTGTTGCCTCCTTGAATACTCTTGAAAAGTATTTAGGATCGTTATAACCTACCTTATCAGCAATTTCATAAAGCTTAAGATTAGTACCCAGTAATAGCTCCTTAGCTTTTGCCACACGATAATCTCTCATATAATTACTGAATGTGACACCCGTTTCCATTCTAAATTTAGTACCTAAATACTCTGGAGTAATACCAAGCTTTGATGCTATCTCATCAAGAGTGATTCCGTCGCTATAATACTCATGAATTAAGCTCTTAGCTCTCTTAACAGTTAAGTCATTTATTTCTTCTTCTATGTCGCTCTTCTTGATTATTATTTCAAGAATTTCATCAGAAAGATTTTTAAGCTCTGTCCTTGTATGAGCTGACATAATCTTTTTCAATATTTCCTGTCTCTCAATTTTTCTTGCATCGGCATTACCAAGATCTCTTGCTATTTCCATCGCAAACCATAAAAATCTCACATAACAGTCTTTAATTACTCTTGGCTCATATATTTTGCCATCTGCAAATGAAGCGTGGAATCTTTCAAATGTACTAACAGCTTTTTTCTCATCTGAAGAGCCTAGTGCGCCTCTGAGATTTGCTTCGATATCCATTGGGTAAGAGCATATTGATGTCTGAACGCTCTTGATTTTAGGATAAGATATTAGTATTTCTTTTTCAAAAGAAATATTCCAATCCATATACTGGGAAAGTGTCTCATAATTCTTTCTCATGGACATCATGTTTTCAGCCTCAACACATCCAAAAGTAATACCAGACATATCACTGTTAAGCATTTTATACTGCAGCCATTTCTCCATCTCCTGTGATGAACTGTAATTCCATACAACAAATATGAATGACTGCCTGAAAGGCGCATCAATTAACGTATAATCAATGTCTTTACACTCCCCCATCATATTGCAAAGCATTTTTTTGTATCTTTTTTGTTCCGCATAACCTTCTCCTAAGTATGCACTCATAATCCACATTCTGCTATATGGATCAATAGAATAAGTGTCCTTAAGATATTTAGTTATTTCATCATCAACCGTAACTGTTCCAAAATAAATGTCATTTACAGTCTGTTCAATCGTTCCAATTCCCTTAGGCTTTTTAAGTCTCTCCTCCTGAATCTGAAGCTTTACATTATTTAAAGCATTTGAAAAATCCATTAATGATATTGGTTTTAGAAGATATTCTGTAACACCGAGTTTCATGGCCCCTCTTGCATATTCAAATTCAGAGTATGCACTTACAACAATCGCCTTAGGCTTAAGTCCCTGCTCATATATATGT
>JAZQOC010000006.1:0-3727 GCA_045627645.1 Lachnospiraceae bacterium | reverse complement strand
CCTGCTGATAGGATGTGTTAAATGGAATATATGAGCTTATCGTAGAGACGGTAGTTAATCAGTCTGATACCTTTGTGATTGCCAGTAATAAGTATCCTATGAATCTGGTACGAAGCAAATTCATGAAGCTAAATTCTAGTCATATTGAGTACGTTATGGAGTGTCTGTTATCTAACACAACTAAGGTTTGCAACATAAAGAAATATATATTGGCAGCACTATTTAATGCGCCTACCACTATGGGTGAATATTTTAGAACTGAAGTAAATCATGATATGTCGCAACTTGTGAAAGCTAGGTAGGTGTTGCTAAATGTGGTGATTATTTAATTAGATATGCCATTTTATGAAGAAAATTGCGAATCTAATCAAAAATTAGATAATACAAAAAACGGTGAAAATACAATATCTAAAAGTTGCGAAAGTGCTGTAGATAGTGCATTTTACAAAAAATAGATATGGACTTTTATTGCAATAATGATATAATAAAACGAAAATTAGATATGCGATTTTTGGTAAAAAGGAGCTATTTAAATGAGCGATATGAGAATAAATGAAATTGTAATTAAAAATTTTAAATCATTATATGATGTTTCATTTGAACCTGGAAAGCTTAATGTGTTTATTGGAGCGAATGGATCTGGAAAGTCTTCTGTATTGGAGGCAATAGGGGTTCTTAGCGCAGCGATGACAGATAGGGTTAATACAACGAGCTTGCACCGAAAAGGTGTCAGGTTAAGTACATCAGCTCTTTATAAATCAAAATTTTCATCTATTGAAAAGGAAGCTAAAACAGTTGATTTAGCTGTTAAGTGGTCAAACAGTTCAAATTCATACGAATATACAACCCATTTGACAGTTCCGACAGATGATGATGCATGGAGATATTCTGCCGAAAAAGTCACTTGTAATGGAGCGAAAGTATATGGAAGAAGTAATGCCAGCAGTTCTCAGATGAACAATAAGGTTGGCTATTATTCGATTTCTGAGGCACTATCTGGAAAGGAATATATAGAGGCAGGAAAATATTTGGCTGATTATGGGATTTTTCAGCCAGATACTTTGACACTACGTGGAACAGTTCAGGATCCAATGCAGATAACACCAATCGGATTAAATGGTGGTCGTCTGGCAGAGGCAATGGCTGACCTGTTTACAATAGAAGATGATGATTTTAAATTTGGTTCAATGTATATGGAAGATGTGCTAGAGCTTATAGATTGGGCGGCGGAATTTAAGGTTAGTAAACCGAAGAAATCCATACTTAATCCAGGGGTACCATCTACGCAACAGATCATAGAGTTTAGAGATAAGTACCTGAAGGATTCGGCGTCGTTTACAGGATATGATGCCAGTGAAGGCGCGTTATATGTGTTATTTATGCTTTCAGTAGCAATGCATGAAAAGGCACCAAAGATGTTTGCTATTGATAGTTTTGACCATGCATTAAATCCTAGACTGGCAAAAAAAGTAACAGAAATATTTAGTAAAATTATTATTGAACAAAATAAAACTGTGTTTATGACAACGCATAATCCGCTTGTTTTGGATGGGCTAGATTTAGCAAATGATGATATCAGGCTTTTTACTACTGACAGAAATAAATATGGTCATGTGGAAGTTAGAAGGGTTCAAATATCTAATGAATTGCTGGATATGAATCAGACACTTTCCAGACTGTGGATTAATGGATTATTAGGAGGAGTGCCTGAACTGCTATGAGTAAAAGAATTGGTATAGCATCTGAAGGACCCACTGACTATTTAGTACTTAAGACAATTATTGATAGAATCACAGGAGAAGATAACCAATACTTGCCATTGCAGCCGGAACCAGACATGGCGGGAAGATATGGAAATGGTTGGAAAGGTGTGTGGAAATGGTGTAAAGAAACACCCGCTTTAGACAAGCTAATGGATGGTATTTGTCCTAAGATAGATATAATTGTTATTCAAATGGATGGAGATGTCATCAGAAAAGAAAAGGAAGTGCATTGTCAGTGCGAAACCACAATATGCGAAGAAAAGGAAAAGTGCGAGTTTCCGTTGTATTGTAAATTGGCAACAGAGAGGTTGTGTCCTATAGAACTTCCATGCTGTGATCATACAAATGAGGTACAAGATATAATTGCTCATGGCAGGAATGTACTAGATAAAACACTTGGTGAAACAGATAAAAATAGAATCGTCATTACAATCCCTTGCGATAGCACAGATACATGGATTGTAGCAGCGTATGATGACTATGAGAATATTGAACAAATTGAAGATCCTTGGAAGAACATTATTTCGAAGGGTAAATATTATCATGATATAAGAGTACGTGGCGATAAAAAGAATGTTTCTACATATAGTCAATTTGCGGAACATCTTGCAAATAATTGGGACAATGTAACAGGGAAGTGTGTTTCGGCAAAGTACTTGGAAAGTGATATTCGAAATGCTTTTTCTAAATAGTGCAGATAAGAAATACGAGGGAGAGAATCTATGTTTCCAGTAATTAATCTAAAAGAAACAGGAATAAATCTTCGTAGAATCATGGATAAACGTGGCATCTCTGCAAGAGATGTTCAGGAATACTTAAATTTGGCTAGCGTACAAAGCGTATATAACTGGTGCAGTGGAATTAATATGCCAACGATTGATAATTTGTATGCGCTCAGCCAGTTATTCCAGATGCCTATTGATGCAATTGTACGTGGTAATAGGCGGGCGATTATTCCTGAACCGATGATGATGGATGCAAGAGAGCGAAGATTATGGATATACTGTATAAAAATAAGTGAATTATTAATTATATAAAATTAAAGCACAACTTTAATGACAAGATGTATGGCCTCCTACAAAATAGACTTAGGTTATTTTGTAGGAGGTTTCTTTTATACTACAGGTACAATGACAGATGTCGCTTGGATTTGTAAAATTCAAGGGACATAATAGATGGAGGAGAATCGGTTATGGATGTAAAAGATAATATTTTTGTTATTGGCTTAGATATGGATAATCGCTCAACTGAAGAAATAGCAAAGGATGCGGTTCTTCAGATTGTAGCCATTACAGATAGATTGATTGAAAAACAAAAGGCAGAGACAAAGAGCCGTAAAGAAGAGCAACAGAATAAATTGTGATAGGAAGTGATGTTATGAACCTATATACGAGTGATTTGCATTTTGGACATAAGAACGTAATGTTGTTTGATCATAGACCGTTCGCAGATGTAGAAGAGATGGATGCATTTATTATGCAATGTTGGAATTCAAGAGTTCAGTCAGATGATATGGTATATATACTGGGTGATTTTTGCCATAAAAGCCAAAAGACACCAGACTGGTATTTGAAGAGATTAAAGGGACATAAAACTTTAATTATAGGAAATCATGATGGTAAGCTTTTGAAAAACCAGAGGGCTATGTCATATTTTGATAGAGTTGAAATTATGATGGAAATAGAAGACGGCGAAAATCATCTATGTTTATGTCATTATCCAATTGCTGAATGGAATGGATATTTTCGTAAATCATGGCATATTTATGGTCACATCCATAATAAAAAAGCAGAAACATATGAGACTATGAAAACAAAAGAGCGTGCACTAAATGCAGGTTGTATGATTAATAACTATGCTCCAGCTTCGCTTAATTAATTAATTCGTAATAACAAAATCTTTCAAGAAGAGAGGAGTTGAGATAATTGATACCAACATTATATGAAGTTTTTAGGCATTGGACT
>JAZQOC010000005.1:0-14188 GCA_045627645.1 Lachnospiraceae bacterium | reverse complement strand
GATTTCGTGAAAGAACTTGATTTTGTCATGGAAGAAAATGGTAAGCTTATAGGTCAGAACATCTTTATGAAAGCTGTGATTAAAGCTGATGATGGTAGAGATATTCCTATCATGACTATGGGACCAATTTGTATTGCACCAGAACTTAAGAGAAATGGTTATGGTAAGTTTTTGTTGGACTATTCTTTAGAAAAAGCTTTCAAACTGGGATGCGGTGCAATATGTTTTGAAGGGAACATTGATTTCTATGGTAAGAGTGGTTTCACATATGCCAGTGAATATGGTATTCGTTATCATGGACTACCAGAAGGAGAAGATGTTTCTTTCTTCCTTTGCAAGGAGTTAATACCGGGTTTCCTTGATGGAGTTACCGGAGAATATGCGACACCTGCAGGTTACTTTGTGGATGAAGCTGAGGCAGAGGAATTTGATAAAACATTCCCATATAAGGAAAAACTCAAACTTCCGGGACAAATCTTTTAAGCTATGCGAAAAGAAACTAACAAAGTGGTCGGGAAACTGACAGTATATAGTTTATCCTTGGTTCATGTTGCTGCTTTTTGTTGTCTCAGGAATATCGGCACGTTTTGAACTAGAAACAAAAGGGGAATATAATATTGTTAGATTGAATCTTTTATAAAGGACGGAGCTGTTTATGGGATTAATTAATGGAATACATCATGTATCTATGAAGACAAGTTCGGCAGACGAATATAATAAAGTCGTTGCATTTTATAAAGATGTACTAGGCCTTTCAGTGGCAAGAGAATGGGACGGAGGAATCATGTTTAAAACAGGCTCTGGACTTATTGAAATATTTGCTAATGGTTCTGAACATTTAGAAAAGGGAACTATAAGACATTTTGCTTTTGCTGTTAATGATGTTGATTTATGTGCTAAGACAGTTAGTACTGCTGGATATGAAGTTTTTATGGGACCTAAAGATATTGTTATTCCATCTTCGCCTGAATTGAAGGCGAGAATGGCTTTTTGTTATGGCCCATTAGGCGAAGAGATAGAATTTTTTCAAGAATATTAGAATGGAATATGGATTCTTTCAATGAAATTCAATCACTATTACAGGATAAAGCAGATTGTCAGGCAAGGACACATTTGGGCTATAATGGCGTAGGTAGAAGTACATGTCCATAAGTAAATATTTTTATAGTAAGGCGTTACAAACGGCTTAGCATTAAATTTTGACACATATGTAGAGGGATGGAAGGATTTGGGGGATTAATGTTTGGCATAATATAACGTTTGAGATTTGTTACACTAGGGGTGATAATATATCTAAAATACTTTATTTAATTGTTACATAGCTTTATTAGGTGCAGTTTGTGGAATATATTATTGGTCATCAACTTAATCTTATGATGGTATTGGGGGGAATATGTGGTTTTGTATTCCTTTTCTTGTTGTCTATGAAAATAGACAGCAAAAAGAAGAAAAGTGCTTTTCTGCAAATTGCATTCTTCGCAATGGTACTATTATTTGCTGATCGACTTGCTTACATATATCGTGGAAATGAAACAACCACAGGATACTGGATGGTTCGTATCACAAATTTTTTGGTATTTGCTTCTATTATTTTATGCGGAAATGGATTTAATAATTATTTATTCTCATTAGCAGAACAGGAAAGACTGATTGCTAATCGTACCAAGTCTCTCAAACTAGGAAGAATCATCGTAATAATAGCACTCGGATTATTGACTATTTCACAGTTTACAGGTTTTTATTATTCCTATGATGAAACAAATCGTTATCATCGCGAGAGTGGATTTATTATATGCTATTTGATGCCATTTTTATTAACAGCTTTGCAGTTGGGATTTATCACTAAACATAGAAAAATGTTTAGAAAGAAGATTTTAACATCTCTTATTGTGTTTATGACATTTCCCTTGGTAGCATCGTTGATACAGTTATTTTATTATGGAGCTTCACTGGCATCAATCAGCATAGCTATTTCTGCAATTGTTCTATACTTTTTAGCATTATCTGATCAAAACTATATTTTAGCTATGGCAACACAGACAGAGATTGATAATGCAAGAAAGATGAAGAAAAAATCTCAGGAATTGCTTTATCAGACAGTAGAAGCGCTGGCTTCTGCAGTTGATGCCAATGACAAATATACACACGGTCATTCCAATAGAGTAGCAAAGTATTCAAAGATGATTGCAGAACAGTATGGAATGACTGAGGCGGAGTGCGTAGATGTATATTTGGCAGGGCTATTACATGATGTTGGTAAGCTTGGAATAAGTAACAGTATAATTAATAAAGAGGGTAAATTAAGTAAAGAAGAATTTGAGATAATAAAGCAGCATCCTAGTATGGGAAATCAAATCCTGTCAAATATAGTACTGTCTCCAGCTCTCAGCGTTGGTGCACATTATCATCATGAGAGATATGATGGATTAGGATATCCTAGAGGTCTTAAGGGTAGTGATATACCAGTTATTGCAAGAATTATTTCCGTCGCAGATGCATATGATGCTATGACATCTAAGAGAAGCTATCGTGATATCATTCCTCAGCAGCATGTAAGAGAACAGTTGGTAATGGGTGCTGGAACACAGTTTGACCCAATATTTGCTGACTATATGATTAGGATGGTTGACGAAGACTTCGATTATAATATGAAAGAACTGCTTCAGAGTTCCAACGCAGAACGAAAGAACTATTTTGAATTTAAGGAATACTATTCTGAATTCTCTGGTTCTGAATGGATTATTTCTATACCTACAATATACACAATTTCATCTAAATCAAATACTGATAATATATGTGATTCTGCGATACCAACATTGGTGATTTATGATTCCCTCGATCAAAATGTTCATTTGGATAATATATCAAAAAAAGAGATGAATTATGCGGAATATCTTGCAATTCGCATGGATGGTTTTGTTGATAAGGGTGATGTTAGAAACGTTAAAATCACAAAGAATCCAAAGAAATCATTGTCTGATGATGAACTTCAAGAACAGTTTAGAAAAGGTATAGAATGCATAATCGAGGCAGTGAAATATAAGGATCATGTTAGAGTCAGAATTGACAATGAATTCCAGAGTATAGAGGTGATAGCTGCACTGAGTGATTCTGTAAGATATGCTTATGCAGCAATTACAGGTGAGAATTGTGATGTTAATATTAAATCAATTGACAAAGGTGATAAACCGATTTCACCTGATGAAATTGAGAGAATAGCTGATATGATTAGTTATATTGATGGCCCTGTTGGAGATGTACCTAACGTACAGGTAGATGGATGGCGTATGGGACATACAAAACCGATTCCTGTTAAAGACGGAACGGAGATAAGGTTTAAGTCGCTAAGTTTACCTACCGCTAGACTAATTTGGCATTGCCCGTTTATAGTATTTTACTCTTCGGATAACAATGAGTGTGATGGAGATAACTATAAAGAGTATGCGTTAATGCGTATGGATGGAGAAAGTTGGTGCGCTGACATTAAAAACGAGCATTTTGTTAATTATAATGAAAAGTTTGAAGGTTGGGATCAGTGGAAAGAAAATAATAAGAAAGGTGTAAATTGTAAAGTAAGTATTGAACGTAGCCATAATATAATTGCTACCAAAACAGAGAATTCTGGTGTAGAAATGAGAAATACAACGTACCTGCCAGAAGACGCAGGAGAAATATATATGGTTCTTACTGGTGATCAATGTGCACTTACTGATATTCATATTAGTATAAAATAAGTTTTTTAAGACTTACTATTTTTGTATAAGTGTGGTATTTATATTGACGTGGAAATATAGTTCCACGTCAATTTTTAAATTAAATATTTGTTGGCAGATTTGATGAAAGTAGGAAAAATATGAAAAAGATATTTCTAAAAACAAAGATTAATAACATATTGATTGTGTCATTTATCAGCATTTTTGTGATGGCGAGCACTGGTACTTTGATAGGCTGTGGGGAAAATGACCAGCCTTTAGAAAATGTTGAAATAGAATTGGAAGAGCAGGTGCCAGAAGTAGATGAAGTTGAAACTGTTGAAACTGAAGTAACTGTGACAGAGGAAGTACCAGTAGAAGTGGTCGAAGTCGAGGAACTGGAGGATAACGAGCCTTCTGTCAGTCAGACTATTATGGGAGAAGAAGTTCCAGAGGAATATTTCGAGGTAATTGAAGAGGCTGGAACAGTTTTGCAGGTAAAGTATAACAGTAAAGACTATGCTGGAGATGGTTCGGATATTATCAAAGAAGCATATGTGTACCTTCCATACGGATATGATGAAAGTAATCCAGATGTCAGATACGATGTGGTTTATCTGATGCATGGACTTGAAGGATATGCAGGCGAATTTTTTGATTGCTGGTCTATGAAGTATATGCTGGATCATATGATTAAAAATGGCGATATAGAGCCTATGATACTTGTGTCAGCAACATTTTACTATGAAGGTTGCGAGATAGATTATGATTCTTCAGTAAGAGAGTTGAAAGTGTTTAAACAGGATTTTGAAGAAAATCTCATGCCTTGTATTGAGAGTCAGTTTCATACATATGCAGAAAGTACATCTAAAGAAGATTTGATTGCCAGCAGAAGTCACAGAGCATTTGGTGGATTTTCGCTGGGAGCCTATACTACATGGATGCAATTCTGTTACAACTGTGATTACATTGAGTACTATTTACCAATAAGTGGTGGATGTTGGGTCTACGGTGGACGAGATGATTTTCAAACTGTGAAAAATGTAGATTATATGGAACAGGTAATTAGGGATAATAATCTTGATGAAAAAGGTTACTTCATCTGCTACTGTGTTGGTACAGAAGATGAAATTAAAGACCAGACCACTACGCAGGCTGAGGAAATGTTTAAACGTAAGGATATATTCACACCTGAGCATTTTTTATTCCTCCAGATGGAGGGCGGTGTTCATGACCGTCGTGCAGAAAGAGATTTTATGTACAATGGACTACCTTTATTTTTTAAATAATGTGCTATAATATACTGATAGGGATTAGGGGAGCCAGATTAAAGATTGGGGAATCATATGGCATACGAATTTGATTATATCCAATATCATAAGTATATAAATGATATGGTTGAATTGCTGGATGATTTAGGTGATCCGGAAATATTTAAAAAACTTCATGAGAGAATTTTTCCAATTATGGAACTGTTCGGTATAGCGGTTTTGACCAACGATTACAATGAGATGGCAGGTACTCGAGGAGTTCGTGTTAAAGAGTTTGGGCTTCCGCCAAAGGCAAAATTTGGTGAGCCAAATCTTGACTGTGAGGTATTTGTATTCAAAAAAGTGGGTGAGAGTGTAACCGTAAAGCTAATGGCTTATCCATTTAAAGATGCAGAAGAATGGAGCGAAGAGGTTAAAGAATATATACGTCAGTTTTTGAATTTACATTTTCACCTTATTGCTCGAGTTCGTGTATTTCATATGTTCAATGCCAGCGTCTTTCGCGATCAGGATATTCCTTTTATCGGTAATATCAGATCTTGCATGCGTGATTTGAATAGACTTCAGAAGACAGGAGTGCTGGAAGGATATACTGCTTTCAGAATGAATATATCTAACTTCTCTCGTTTCAATCGTTCATTTGGACGAAAGAATGCAGATGAGATTATGAATAAATATATAGCTGGGCTCAAATCATTTGCAGGTGAACATGGTGATATCTATAGATTGGGTGGCGATAATTTTATTGGAGTAGTTCCTAAAGAAGTTACCCTTGATGTTCATAAATACATGACTGAAACAACTATAAAGATTAGCGAGGATATGCCGGAAGTTACAGTATCATCAAGAGTTGGCTTTTATATGATTGACAGTAATTCAATCGTTCCTGATCTTGTTGTTAAGAGAATAAGTAACACATTTGCAAAAACAAATGCGAAAAATAAAATCGTATATTTCGATTCTAAGGCTGAGCAGATGGAAGAGGAAGAGGACATGATTGAAAATGACCTCATTCGCGCTATGGAAGAGGGCGAAGTTGTTCCTTTCTATCAGCCTAAGGTCAATATGACTGACGGTAAAATTGTTGGAGCAGAGGCTCTGTGCAGATGGGTGAAGAACGATGAGATTATTCCACCATATGTCTTCATTCCTATTATTGAGAGAACAAATCGTATATGTGCTCTTGATTTTTATATGCTTAAGAAGGTATGCGATGGCATCAGAAATTGGATAGATGCTGGCCATAATCCTATACCGGTTTCAGTTAATTTCTCAAGAAATAATCTTACAGACAATAATTTTGTAAAGAAGATTATAGATGTAATTGATGCGAGTGGAATTCCACATAACCTGATTATCGTTGAGTTGACAGAGACAACTTTGGAAGTTGATTTTGATGGACTGGTTGGTGTTGTAAATAATCTCAAGGAAAATGGTGTTCTTACTGCGGTAGACGATTTTGGAATGGGTTATTCATCACTTAATCTGATAAAGGATATTAAGTGGGATATTCTAAAGATAGACAAGAGCTTTGTGCCAGACAGAAATAATCCTAATTACGAAAGATATCTTTCAATGCTTCGTAATGTAGTTCGTATGGCGGATGATATCAATATGGCGTCTGTAATCGAAGGTGTTGAAACAGAAGAACAGCTTGAACTTGCGAGAGCGTGTGGATGTAGAGTGGTACAGGGATACTATTACGACCGACCATTGAGCCAAAAGAATTTTGAAGCAAAAATACTTGGAACATATTCAGGAGAATGCAAATGGAAAGCGTAATCATTTCATTGCTGATGTTGATTGTGTGCGGGTTAGATGCATGCAAGTTAATTAATATAGCGAAGAAACGTTTCTTTATTGTATATTTAATTGTTGTTCCGCATTTACCATTGCTGTGGTTTCATTTTATTATTAACAGTACGGGTAGTGATGGCAGTGTTTCGAATACATTGTTAATAGTTCTGTTTGCATTTGCTTCTATAATATTTCAATTGTATTCAACACTTAGATTGCATTTTCAGACGCTTAGAGAAGAACGAACGGATAATATTCGAATAAATATTATTTATTCGGGAAGAAACCTGATCAAATGTGGACTGTGGGGATTGTATATTTTATTGCTCTGGTATGCAGTGTGTTATTTCGTGTTGCCAGTTAATCCTTATGACGCAATACTGGGATATAGTTTCAATATCTTTAGTGGTATTTCTAATTCGGTCAAAGTATATGCGGCAATATCATTTGAAGTTATTTATTCTGTCGTATTCATATGGTTATTTCTGATTAATGGATGTTTTCGAGTATTCTTTGGCTCGCGTAACCTTGTAGTAGGTAAGAGAGTTTTTATTTTCTTATTTATGTGGGTACCAATTGTGCAGTTGTTCTTGGCGAAAATATTGTGTGATGCAGCAAAAGATGAGTATCTTGTGACGGTAAGCCGAAGTAAAGATGCAGCCTTTACTAAAGAGGATGATTTGTGCGATACAAAATATCCAATAATAATGGTACATGGCATAGGCTTTAGAGATTTGCAGTATTTTAATTACTGGGGACGTATACCAAAGCTTCTTGAACAGCACGGTGCAAAGATATACTATGGACACCAGAATGCCTGGGGAACAATTGAGGACAATGCCCTGGCTATTAAGGATATTATAGATAAAGCTTTGGAAGATAATGAATGTGATAAGGTGAACATCATTGCTCATTCAAAAGGGGGACTTGACAGTCGCTATCTTATTTCTTCCATGGGTTATGGAGAAAAAGTAGCAAGTCTGACTACTATTAATACACCACACAGAGGTTCAGAATTAATAACTGTTTTAAACAGACTTCCGGATTACGTGTATAGATACATTTCGGATCAGATTAATAAGCCTTTCTTACTTGCAGGGGACAATGAACCGGATTGCTATTCATCAAGTAAACAATTAGATCCTGAGTTTTGTGCTAAGTTCAATGAGAACAATCCAGACGCAGAAGGTGTGTTGTATCAGAGCTATACTTCTGTGATGAAAAATGTTTTTAGTGATACATTATTATGGTTTCCTTATCTGGTAATGTGTTTTGTGGCAGGCCGTAGGAATGATGGACTTGTACATGAGGCAAGCGCAAAATGGGGTAACTATAAAGGCACATTTACAAACAAATATGTCAGGGGAATATCTCATGGAGACATGATTGATTTGAAACGTGAAGATATCAGAGGATTTGACGTTATTAAAGAATTTTACGAAATTGTTTGTGAATTAAAAAAGAATGGATATTAAAATCCATTCTTTTTTTGTGGAATTTATTGATAGTTATGTGTTGAGTACTATGCTATAATTCCCAAGTGTTGTATTAGTGAAAGAGGTTTAAATGGAAGAAATCGTTGAAAACAAGATGGGCGTCTTGCCCGTAAACAAATTATTAATAAATATGTCTTTGCCAATTATGATATCCATGTTGGTACAGGCACTTTACAATATTGTAGATTCAATATTTGTTGCAAGAATTTGTGAAAATGCGTTGACTGCAGTTTCTTTGGCATTTCCATTGCAATCCATCATGATTGCTCTTGGTGGTGGTATGGGCGTAGGTGTTAATGCTATCTTATCTAAATCCCTTGGTGAGAAGGATTATGATAATGTTAACAAAGCAGCCATGAATGGTATTTTCCTTTCATTGATTAACTATATTGTTTTCATTTTCATTGGAATTTTTGCAGTAAAGCCATTCTACATGAGTCAGACAAGTGATGCAGAAATCATAGGATATGGTGTAGATTATCTTTCAATTGTTTGTATGGTATCAGTTGGTATCTATGCACAGTTTATCTTTGAGCGTTTATTACAGTCTACAGGTAGAACTGTTCACACTATGATTACTCAGACAACAGGTGCTGTTATCAATCTTATACTTGATCCGATTCTTATCTTCGGTCTTTGCGGTGCACCACAACTTGGTGTCAAAGGTGCAGCTGTTGCCACAGTAACAGGTCAGATTGTAGCAGGAATATTTGCATATATCCTCAATATCAAATGTAATAATGAAATTCAGATAAAGTTTAAGGGATTCAGACCAGAGTGGGATGTTATTAAGAAGATTTATTCAGTAGGTCTTCCATCTATCATTATGCAGTCTATTGGTTCGATTATGGTATACGGACTTAATAAGATTCTTATAACATTCTCATCAACTGCAACAGCAGTATTTGGTGTGTATTTTAAACTTCAGAGTTTTGTATTCATGCCAATATTCGGTCTTAACAATGGCATGGTTCCAATAATTGCATATAATTATGGCGCACAGAAACGCCAGAGAATGATATCAACTATTAAACTGTCTGTAGCGTATGCATTTGCTATAATGACTACAGGAACAGTAGTATTCTGGCTTATAACAGACAAGCTTTTACTTATGTTTGATGCATCAGAGCATATGCTCAGCATGGGTATTCCTGCTCTGAGAATTATTAGTGTTCATTTCCCAATAGCAGCATTCTGTATCATTATTGGTTCAGTATTCCAGGCTCTTGGCAGAGCTGTGTATAGTATGATCAATTCAATCATGCGTCAGATTGTTGTTTTATTGCCAGCAGCATACCTGCTCAGTCTTACAGGCGAGGTAAACAATGTATGGTGGGCATTCCCTATTGCAGAAGGCATGAGCTTTGTAGTAACAGTGTTCTTCCTTATTAAGATAAAGAAGGATATTATAGACAAAGTTGGGGTTTAGGAGCAAGTGTTATTGCACATCATTTTGATTTGACAGTATTATTTGAAATACGTATAATACAACAAGTGGTTGTTGTTTAAGCGACCGATAAACGTATTATTTAAAAGCGGATATGGCGGAACTCAAAACAACAAAACGGAAGTTTTGTTGTAGACAGACGCAACCTACGAAGTAGGGCGGCTGCCAGTTCCGATAAGCATATTTAAAATTAAAAATTAAAAAGCGGATATGGCGGAACTCAAAACAACAAAACGGAAGTTTTGTTGTAGACAGACGCAACCTACGAAGTAGGGCGGCTGCCAGTTCCGATAAGCATATTAAAATTTTAAAAGCGGATATGGCGGAACTGGCAGACGCGCCAGATTTAGGTTCTGGTGGGAGACCGTGCAGGTTCGATTCCTGTTATCCGCACTAAGACTGGATTCTTCGGAATTCAGTCTTTTTATTTTTTTAGGATTCTCCGAATTTCCACCCCTATTTCCACCCTTAGCATTTTTATGAACAATAATAAAATATATGAATGTACTTAAGTCGAGATTTTTCTCGACTTTTTTTATTGGAAATTGAAAGGAGAAACAAATGAGTAATCAAATAGATGATGGTGTATTTAGACGAAAGACTAATTTTACACAGGTTCAAAATAGTGTAGCTCAAAATATGGAAATGTCATTGCGAGCTAGAGGATTGTATTTGCTTATACAGTCATACATAACACTTCCAGATGGAACTTTTACTAAAGACTTCTTTATGAAAAAAGCTAAATCAGAAGGAAAGAAAGCATTTGACTCTGCATGGAAAGAATTAAAACAAAAAGGGTTTCTAGTAATGCATAGATATAGGATGCAAAAAGGATTTAGAAATGAATATGAATTACTTGAAGAAGCTCATGCAGGAGCACATACCATTTTTTATGATATCGAGGGGAACATTACTAAAAAATTATATTCAGATGTAGATGATTCTGAAATGGTGTGTGATACCCCTTTGTGTGATAACCCAAAAGGAGAAGTCACAAACGGAAATGTCACAAAGGTAGATGACAATAATAATACTAATATAACTAATACTTTAAATAATAATACTAAAAACAACAATACTAATAACTTTGAATTGTTAGACAAGATTGGTTGTCCAGAGCAGATTAAAGGCTTATTGGAAAAGTGGGTTAGATATAAAAACGATTCCAATGAGATGCTGACAGAATCAAGTATGGTTGCGCTGATAGAACTTATTAAAAAGGCAGTAGGTCAAAATGGTTATAACTATGTATCTGATGTGATAGATCATGCCATTGCATCTAACTATAAGGGAATACCTTTATCAAATCTTAATAAGTCAGGTATTAGTAAACCAAAGACCAGTTTTCATCAGTTCGACATGAAGCATGACTACAACTACGCTGAAATGGAAGAAGAATTGTTGAAACATTAAAAATGAAGTTTATATTCTCTCACTTCTTCTTTTTGAAACATATGACATCATACTGACGCCATATATTTCAAAGACCTGGCGTCATGCTGACGCCAATCATCTATAGCCTTAGTGATAATAA
Source organism: Lachnospiraceae bacterium (assembly GCA_045627645.1). Taxonomy (GTDB): domain Bacteria; phylum Bacillota; class Clostridia; order Lachnospirales; family Lachnospiraceae; genus Colinaster. Next base: position 2,951 of record JAZQOC010000005.1, on the reverse strand, counting down.
ATGTATGAATTGTTGCAGGCTATAGATGATATGCTCCAGTCAATTTATCAGATAAATGTAAGTCAATTAACTGGAGCATTAAAAACACTTATAACCTAATATGCCAAACGCCTAAGCTCCTAAGTTGGCATATTAAGTTATAAGGCAAGTTTCGCAAAGTGGCAAGCCACTTTACACCGTAATCAGCCTAAGGGCTGCTTACTAAACTTGTCAGGTGGGCTTTGCCCTCCTTGAAACCTCCCAGCAAAAGTTCCACTCTTGCATCTTGGGCCACAAAACATTTCAGACAGTAAAAAGATCCACCGGATCTTTCTACTATCCTCAATGATTTTGCTAGAGGCTTTGCCTCTGCACTCCACAAACAGGCTTCGCCTTTTTGATTACCACTTATGAAAGGAAAATATTTATATGAGTAGAAAAAGACAAAAAGCAGTTACTGTTCGTCTGACTGAATATGAATTGAATTCCTTAAATAAAAGGATTGAAGAATCAGGACAGACGAAACAATCATATATGATAAATGCATTACTTGGTGCACCAATTGTAGCTAAAGAAGAAATAAATGAATGGAAGAAAATATCTGGTCAGTTTTCAGAACTGATCAAGCAACTTAGAGGAATAGCAACCAATATAAATCAGATAGCACATAAAGTAAATGCGACTAATGAAATGCCGTTAAAGGAAGTGCTTTCAGAAACTGATGAACAGGTTGCAGATATCAGGAAGGAAGGAGAAAAGATATGGCAATCTTTAAGACAGTTAATAGCAAAACAAAAAGCCACGCAGGAATGAGAAACTGCATTGAATATGTTTTAAAGGAAACAAAGACAAAAGATGGCTTTATCGATCTGACTGGCCCAGGTAGTGTGGATGACATTACCTGGAATTCAGTCAACAGACTCTTCTTGGATGAAAAAGAAATATGGGATAAGGACAGTGGAAGGATGTATGCACACAATGTTATATCCTTCCACAAGGATGAAGATATAACTGTTGAACAGGCTTTTGAATTTGGAAAAGAATTTGCACAAAACTGGTTTGATGGATTTCAGACACTTATTGCAGTTCATCAGGACAGGGATCATGTTCATATCCATATGGTTACAAATTCAGTAAGTTATGAGGATGGAAGAAAGTTACATCAGACTAAGAAAGAACTTCAAAAAGCAAAAGACTATGTGAATGATATGTGTAAAGAGCGAGGTCTTACCATTGCAGAGAAAGGCAAACACTTTGATGGAAGTGAGATGGAAAAGGGCGAGGTTATATCCTGGGATAAAAATACCTATAACATGCTTAGAGATGATTCAAAACAATCATTTCTGATGGATTGCCTGGCAGCATTTTTAAGTGCAATTAGTCAGGCACTTAATGTTGAATCATTTATAGATGCAATGAAAGAGAATGGCTGGGATGTACTATGGAAGGATAGTAGGAAAAACATAACCTTTGTCGATGAAGAAGGACATAAGGTCAGAGACAGTAAGCTTTCTAAAACATTTAATGTAGAAATATCGAAGGAGGCGATTATAGATGAATGCAATAGAAATGATAAAGAGGCAGAACTTAGTTCAAGACACGAAGGTATCGATAAACAGCTTGGAGCAACAATATCAGGAGTCATTAAAACAGATAGAAGTTCTGACAGACCAGAACGAGGAACTAAAGAGCCAAAACGAAGCATTAAAGAAAAACTTGAAGAATATGAAGAGCAAGCAAGAAGAGCTATTGAAGAACTTCATCGACTTGAAAGAGAAAATGAAGAGAGAAAGAAAAAATCACAGAATCGAGACAGATAGATTAAGAAAATATAAAGATTATGCTGTAATGGCTGGTATTGTTGCAACACTTGTAGCATATTTTATTTAGTCCATAAATAATAGTGATTTAAGGTGTTGTTATTAACGAATGTGTAATGGGATAAGCTCAGACCGAAAAAAGGTTTGGGCTTATTCGTGTTTTAGAAACCTTAAAGATAGATATGCCTTGGTATTTTCAGACCAGGAATATGCATTCATGTAGTTGTCGCAATAATTCTGCTTGGCTTCTTTCTTATCATCAAGTAAGTCGTAATAGTCACAGCTAAATGTCATAGGATTGACTCTGAGTTCACCTTTTTCCAGTTCAAAAATAGACTGGATATCATATTCTTTCAGAGTTTTTTTAAGACTTTGAATGTATACATCCAGCTGTTTTTGCTTAGAGTGATCGTATAATTCATCTTCCCAGAAGATAGAAGCCAGTTCAGCACGTACAACGCTGGTTCCCCTCTTATCAACAAGATAAGCCAATAACTCTTTAGCTTTCTTTCTGTCGAATTTTACAGGAGTTCCTTTCACATATACTTCAAAATTCCCAAATGTTTGTACAAATACATCTGTAGTAATTTTAAAACGCTGTTTTTGCTGATTGATGTTTTTGACTTCATTTTTAACATCTTCAACAGAAATAGGCTTGGTTAGATATCCGTCAGCATGCATCTGGAATGCAGTTAATGCATACTCCGAATAACCAGTTACAAAGATGAGAGCAATATGTGGATATTTTTGCTTTATTATTTCATATAAAGATAATCCACTTGTCTTAGGCATATTGATATCAATAAAAATTACATCAACATCATTATTAGAAAGAAAAGCTAAAGCTTCATCTGCATTCAAGGCCCCATTTACAGAAGAGAAGCACTCAGATGTTTTACATATTAAGATATTCTGTTGTAATACAAATGGTTCATCATCAATACATAGAGCTTTCATATTAATTCTCCCAAGGTATAGCGATTGTTATGGTTGTGCCATCGGGACTACTTGTTATGTCTATGGTGGCTTTTTGAAGGATTTCTAATCTATTCTTAACATTGTTAATACCTACGTGTGTATCATCCAATTCATTAATAATCGATGTATCAAATCCAATTCCATTGTCAGCAATAGTAATAATTATAAAATGTT
>JAZQOC010000004.1:0-24543 GCA_045627645.1 Lachnospiraceae bacterium | reverse complement strand
TCTCCAACAGCTATAATTTTAAGATTAAGATTTATCAAATCCTGTTCTGAAGTAATCTCCGGATATCTATCTGATGTAAGAAGATATTTATTATTCGTATGTGGCTGCACCTCAATAAAATCATATTTTTTTGCTATTTCCTCAATTACATCATCTGATTTTCCATCCAACACAGCTCTAAAGAGCAGTCCACACTCACAACCGCTTCCTAAAAGCAAATGCTCCCTATTGTTCACAAGACTCTTCAGCGAAAAAATATCCTTAGAATCGTTATATTGCTCTGCTAATGAAATAAGATTATAAAGAATCTTCTTGCCTTTTTGATCTTTTATTAAAACAGTACTATGGAATGTCGGTCCTTTACGGAAATGAGAAATATTCAGGTAGTTATCTACCACTGATATATCTATACCATCTCGTTCAAGTCCCTCTATCATTTTTTTATAGAGCTTTGAGCAAGTAATCGCATCATCAACTGCTCTATGGCTTTTTTCTACTTCAATCCCAATCTCCTCACAAAGTTTTTGCAAAGCTCTCCTCTTAGCATCTGGATATACATATTTGCTAAGCATAACCGTATCAATGTAACTTGGTTCAAATACTATATCATTGTCTTTTGCAGCTTTTTTTATAAAACCAATATCAAAATTGGCATTATGAGCAACAAGAACTGAATCACCAGCAAATTCAATAAAAAGTTTTACTGCTTCAGCTATAAGTGGAGCTGTAGCTACCATTTCATCTGTAATGCCTGTAAGTCCTACGATAAATTCTGATAATTTCCTCTGTGGATTTACAAATGTTGAAAAAGAGTCCACTACTGAACCATTTTCAAGCTTTATTGCTCCAATCTCTATAATCGAATCATCATTTGTAGATAATCCTGTAGTTTCAATATCAACAACAACTACCGTTCCAAAATCCTGACCTTTATAATTATAGACAACTTGCTCATAATCATTTACAACATAGGCTTCTATACCGAATATCGGTTTCACATCACAATCGACTCCAGATGTCGCCCATTCAAGCTCTGGAAACGCCTTTATACTTCCATGATCTGTTATAGCAACCGCAGGCATTCCATTATCTTCTGCAAACTTAACAATATCATATGGATAAGCAATTCCATCCATCTTGCTATATTTACTATGGCAATGTAATTCTACTCTTTCCATACTCTAACCCACCTTTCGCAACAATTCCGCCCAAGGCTTCTCTGATCTATCATCAATATACAAATCTGCTGTAATCTTTCTTGAATTATTTCCCCACATCTCTATAGTTTCAGGTAAATTATCATTAACAGCATCAAAATACAAACCAAGTCTATTACACCAATTAACTGCTTTTTCTAATGGTTCTCCTTCTCTACAGGTCCATAAAATCAGTTTATCTCCAGCCATTTTTCTTTTGATTAAGGCATCTATTAGCTGTATATTTGGTTTTCCTACCTCTGGGTAAATCTCGCCGCAAAGTGTTCCATCAAAATCAACTGCAATAATCATGTTCCCCACCTCCATATCTTTACTATGAAATCAGTTTACCATGACCATATGTACATTATTTTGCACATTCTAAAACAAACTTTCTGCCCAGCTTTCAGCATTATCAAGAACCAATTCTTGCCATATTCCAGAGTAATAAATTCCTACTCCATCTTTAGCACAATTCTTTCTTGTAGTAACATCATAAGCTGAGTTATATTTCCATGTAGCCTTATTCTTACCTTTCATTGTAAGAACTCTTCTCTCGTCAAACTTAAACAAGCCATAACCCGGCAAATCTGGTCTAAAAGACAGCTTTTCACTTGGAACATAAAGTGTATTATTCTTATCTAATCCATTGGGTTCATTTCTTTTTTTACAAGCGTGAGGATGCCATTTATATTCCATGATTTCATTGGGATCTGTGATTTTCTTTCCTACCTGCATATAACCCCAGATAGCTTGAAAAGGCTTACCATAATAATCTGTGGTAACATCTTTGCTTCTTCTTGCAAAACGATACACACCATTTATCATTTTTATGTGTCTAAAGTTCCCAAAGAATAAAAATAAATCCCCCTCTTTAATATCCTGATTATTCAAATATCCCGCAGCTTGATTTATCTGTCCAAAAGCAGCTTTCCACCCTTCAATTTCATTCTTTCTTCTGCTTTTATCCAAATCTGGATCAAGGTGACAATATTCTGAGATCTTTTCAAAGTTATATCCAAGGTTTTTGAGAAGATCATATATCTCTATATCATCAAAACACAAATCACTATATCTAATAGAATCTTTCTCAATATCTTTACTTGGAATCGGAAATGATAGCATCCTTCCATCTGGAAAAACAGGACTTACAATACCACCATTAGCACTATCAAAACCTTTTCTACTAAGTATTACTTTCATATTACTTCCCCATTTCAAAGTAGAAACTCTTAATTCTATCTTCTTTAATACATTTTGCATCTTTGAAGATGTCATAAGATAAAATATCCGATAAGACTTCCACTCTGTTATTCATATTAACCTTTTCGAGCTGTTTGTTTAGTTCTTCAGAAAGCATCTGATATTTTTCTCTATACGAAGCAAAACACTTCTCATTCTTATTTACCGGCAAGTCTCCTATCCTATCTGTAAATAGAATTTCTCCAAGGATAACCTTTGCTCCAGCAGCAACAGTATTTGCAATTGCATCATCCTTTGATGTTGGGTTTTCACATAGCTTCACAACACCGATAAAATGAGAAATCATCTGCTTAATTCCTTCAAGGTAACAGCTATTATCTGTCTCAATAGAAAACTCTGATTCTCCAGCTTTCTCTTCAATTCTAATCCCCATTTTTTCTAAACAACCACTTCTATAAACCGCTTTGCCATATTTATCATTCAGATATTCTGTCGCAATGCTAAGCTGTTTCCCTGGTCTTTCATAATACTCAGAAAACTTAGATTCTATAAAAAACACAGTCTTTGTGCCTGTTTCCTTCTCATTTCCGACAAGAACAACATCCATATTAGACGGATTCCTACCCTCTATTACTGTGTTCTGATATTCAAAATAAGACTCTGTAAACACATAATCTTTTCCAGCTATATTCAGCTCGTATGGATTGTTTTCCGAAACACCATAAAAGAACAATAAAGCGCATAAGGATGATGAGTGAACAGTCGCAATTCGCTTTAATTCCTGACCACTTCCACCAATGCTCATATGGAACTTATCCCTAAACAGTTCAGTATCTACAACACCAAATATGTCTACTAATCTATCTCTGCAATAATCCTCTTGGATATCCTCACCAGCATCCTTATCCTTAATATAAGCTTCTGCAAAAGTATATGAATTATCTGTAGGTGCACCTCTATAGATAGTCTTTTCTACAGGGTAATCAAAATCAGAGCTTCCCCACATACCTTCATACAAGCTTCTTTTCTTTTCATTCATCTTTTGAAAATCTATATTATTCATTTACACCCTCATTTCTGTGGTATTTATTATTCATTTCACTTATTGCATCTGCAATTTTATTTCTAAGTGATACAGGCTCCAACACCTCTACATAAGGACCATATTGTAATGCCCAATAGAAAAAAGCATGTTCATTACATTTTAAGCTTACTGTAACTTGCTCACCGGTATTTCCTTTATATATGTGAAAGTCTTTTCCAAACCAATCGACCAACTCATTTATAAGCCTTTCATCAGCAAGCATTTTTATTGAAACACTATCGCCACTAAACATATAAATATGCTCTGCCATATGTTTAGGCAGATTCAACCCTCTTTCAAGACCTTCTATCTGATCCTGTGGCTTAACCTTATCAGGTAGCATCTCAACACAGGTCATACGATCCAATCTATAATGAGAAATATCATTATACTTATCATAATTGCCAATCAGATAATAAAAACCATTGTTGGCAACCATCTGATAAGGATTGACTATATATCTTTCTTCTCTCTTTGGATGAAGCTTAAAATCTGCTCCATAAACATTGTAAATAAAGCTTATTTTCTTTTTCTGTGAAATAGCATCATTGATGATATCCAGAACATACATAAGCTGCTTATTATCTCCATGATGAAGCTCAGGAAGATTACTAACATGATTTACTTTAACAGGAAAATACCTGTTGCCCATTCCCTTTAGTTTTTCAATTAAAGATTTAGCTTGCTTCTGAGTAAGATTCTTAGAAAACAAAACACTATCTATAAGCATACGAAGCTCTGCATCATCAAATTCTCGCTCCATAAGATAATATCCATCTTCCATTGAAATCTCATAACCAAGTTCTTTGAGACATAGAATATTGTTCTTTACAGAACGCCTGTCACAATCCATATCATAATTTGCTTTCAAGAGACGAATAATCTCCTGCTGTGTAAGTCTATGGTCTTGATCTGAATACTCCTTCAGGATATCCAAGATAAGCATATTAAGCATTTTCTTATTACCTGTTGCGTACATAACTCAATCCTCTCCGAACCATGCATACTTAAATGGTTCTGTATGCGTATCTAACAATTCTTTAAGCGGTTTCAATATTGGTGGCAGTTCGTCTATATCTGTTCTGTTATAAAACAATTCTTCAAGACACAAATCCTTAGTTGCTTCCTTGTGCCAATCAACCGAAACTCTATCGTATTTACCAAGTGCAACATACTTGTCATATTCAGCCTTTGATATAGAATCATCCCCACAAGATAAAATTATCAGTTCCGTTGTTTGTGAGCTTTTTCTGTAAAAATCTATAAAAAATACATTTCTGGCTTCATCAGAACTTATATCTGATATGTAACCCTCATCATTAGCGTGAATATAAAACAATGATAACGCTTTCTTCTGCTCCATCGTTGCAGTTTTCGACACTTCTTTCACTGCATCATAAAACTTTTCATACATATCCTGATACCATTCCGTCAGCATATCATCTGTTAGATAAATATACTCTCTTTCCTCTACATCCTTTGTCTCTGCTTCATAAGATTTAATCACATCAAGAACCTTTTTATTACAATTTTCGACATTAACAAGAACCATATCAGCATTAAGAGCTAAAATATCCTGATACTGATTTGTAACATCAATATACTCATTCTTCCCGAAATGCCACCTTATAGCGTCCATATCAAGAATCCTGCAACCATATACAAAAACCTTCATTTGCAATTCCTCCTTTGAAAAAACACCTTCCGTCTGCTATCTATAGAATAACAAACGGAAGGTACATTATTTTGCACATCGCCGGAAGAATTATATAAATGCAATTTGTTTTACTTTTTAGTTATCAATATTCAATCTTAGAACTTTCCTCTACAAAAATTTGTGTTAATTCATTAAGGCAGCTAATAAATTTTTCTTTCTCATTCTGCCAATCCAATAGCTTATCCTTCAATCTGATATGTATTAAAGAGGACTCTTTATAATTGCCACGATATCCCGGATAAACTTCATTCCACTTAAATTCAGAGCCTTTTTCAATTACTCTTCTAATCGTCTCTGACATAGCATCATAAAGACTTCTATGGCGACTCTTTTTCTCTTCGTTACTCTTATCAAAATCCTCATATAATCTCAAAGAAATATATGGTCCATTATCATCAGTATCTATTCTCCAGAACACAGAATAATAATCTGATGAGCCAGCATAATACCTTTCGCAAATCTGCATTTCAGTCCAAGGTCTGCCAAAACTTGAACCATGATAAACCATATATTGCCAGCTTTCTTTATCAGCCCACAATGTTTCTGGAAATATATCTCGCATAAGCTTATACTGTGCAATCTGATAATTTGCTATGTTCCAATCCCAGAAAGAACCTAAATTGCCATCATACTTGCCAAAATCAACATACCATTGAAGAATATTTTCAAGATTTGCTATATATGAATCTAAAATCTCACTATTACCAGCATACTTAGATAATAGGTCAAGGAAATCAGGACCAGATATAACCACATCTGACTTCACACACTTATCTTCATCATACATAAAGCCTGTTTTCAAAAATACAGTTCTAATGGTATCAACTCCATAGAAATTCTGACCTTCTTTAGCATTTGCAGCTAAATACTTGATACCATCAACATATCTTTGTATCTGATTGTCATGCTCGCTTGTATAAGTCTTATCTTCCACAATTACAGCAATCTTGTCATTAACCACAAGGAGCACATCAATCTTTAATGCCAGCTTCTTATCATCAATATAGACATCTTGGCTAAACTGTCTGCATACCATAACAGACTTAATATCATCAATGCCTGTAAACTTACGCATAAGCTCCACAGACATTTCTTTTAACCTTGGCTTTGAATCATCATTAAACCAATTTGCACACCAGCAAATAAAGGCATCCTGTGACAGCTCACCGGTGGCAAATTCAAATATATTATTTCTCATAAGCGTCACTCCTAATCGTTTTTAACCACCTTAAATACAGGCTTCTTATTACTTTTTCTTAATGTTGGAAACTCATTAAAATCTAAATCAGTATATGCCCAGAAAATCTCGCCTTCTTTCATCGTGATAAGCACCTTGGCAAGATCATTTCCTAAAACATCTACTCGATACAAAACTGCTCCATTTATTAGATTTGATGCATAGGTAACAAGTCCATTTTTCACAAGAAATTGCACATAATCATTAACAACATCTGTATTTTCTTCCATTGCATCATCAACCATCCCATAATCAAGTGCTGAATAATCGAATGATTCTACATCATAATGCATAGCTGTTATGTTTATATTCTCATCTGACAAATCATACTCTTCTTCATCATCGTATGCATCATTAAAGATAGCTGGGATAACAATAGCCATTGTCATAACATCATCTTCCTCAAAAAGCTCTGCTTCAAAAGGAACACCGCTTGCTGTTATACCTCTCGTGTAACCTATATTCTTTTCTGTAATGCCTTCGGTATGATTGCATACAGGATATTCATATTTGCTCTGGTAATAACCTACAGGCTCATCCTCCATATCTGAAGAAATCACAAAGCCTTCGTCCGCTTTTCCGTCACTAATCTTGTCTCCGAATACATCTTTGAAAATATCAATCTTATCCTCATCACCTAAAATGGCAAATACAATATTATCAAAGAACTCCGTAAAACCATCAGAACCAAAGAACAACTCATGGAAATATTCAGCCACACGCCTTGTATCATTTCCAAATGCTCCGCATCCCCACGCACCTAAAACAAGGTTTCTGTAACCTTTTCTTGCCGCAAGATAAAGCATTTTTCTGAGTCTCTCAATCATTACTTCATCCAACTCATCCTGTGGAACGATTGAAGCTGCACCACACTTATTAGGCGCTGGAACTGTAATAACCGAAGTCCAAAATGGAAAATCAAGCAATTCTCCTGTGTGCAACCTATATACATAAACATCAGGACTTATTAACATATAATCTGAATCACAAGGATCCTTTAACTTATTGTTATAATCATACATTTCTCTGGCTTTTTCATTTGATATCGACTTGTAAAGGGTGCTGCATCTACACAATGATTCTTCTTGTGCCCTTGCACCATTCAAAAAGCCACCACCCGGTCTATGCGCATTTGCAAAATTCATAACCAAAGGTCTTTCCAAGCCACATGCCGCTTCAAAAGAGTCAGAATTAACTACATAAAACGCAGCGCCTTCCGTTCCATAAAACGAACGCTCAAAGAACTCATCAACATCATCTTCAATATCCTGTAACATCTTAGGCGAATAAACTTCCACCTTTGCCACATCATCATTACCTGTTTCTCGGATAAAATCCTCAGTAAACTTCATTGTTTCTTTAGCCACTGCAATCAAATCTACTCTACTCATAAAACACACTTCCTCTCATTAAATGCAGACAATCCTTATCTATCACAATGAAATTGTACCATGTTTATATGTACATTATTTTGCACATCAATCATCCATCTTATCTATCAGCTTTTTCATTTCTTTTCTGTCTCTTTCCTTAATTGCTTTCTGTTCTTCTGGAGAATACCTTATATAAAAGCTCGGTGGATACTCTTCAAAACAGGTAACACAATTTAGCTGACGGAAAGGTGTATTATCAGCTCTATAGCACCTTATTTCCAGAATGATCCTATCAAAAATCTTTTTTAGAATCTTCAATTCCACATTCCCCTTTCAACTCTTACTAACACCATCTTTTTTTCATTTCAAACAAAAACTCTGGTGTAATTGGATATCCAGAACTTTCCCCAATAATCGAATCATCCCCACAATATGGACAAACAGCAGTAACACACTCTCCGTCTGGTGTTTCCGGAACCCATTCTTCAATTTCTGAAGGTGAGAATATTCGCAAGCAATCAAAACAGCCACATACCTTATCTTTCTCTAATTCAGTCCTATGCTTGCTGCTAAACTTATGTGCAATGTAACAGTCATCATCCGTATCAATATCTTCATCATAATCTATGAACCAATAGCAATCATTGGCTTCTAATACACCATGCGGATCTGATACTATTTCAAAAAATTCTGAAATATACGGAAAACAACAAAGTGTCTCATTCATTACAAGATAGGAACCATCTTCGTAACTTCCTATCGCCTTATATTCTTTCCCATATACTATCTCATCCCAATCATCATCAAATTCGTGGGTAATACATCGTCCTATGGCTTCATTCCGATTCAATACATCATCTTCATCAGAAATTATCTCAAAATCTTTAATGTCCACATTATAACGAATTACCCCGTCATTACACTTAACATGAACGGCATCTCTAACACCCTCGTTGTACTCCAAGAAATACCCTTCATATAGATTACCAACTGTAAAATATGGTTCCTCACCATCTGGAGAAATATGTCTATACTTCAAAGGTTCACCAATAAATTTAATTATCGCTGGAGCTTTCTTATTCTCCATTGATTTCACCTCTCAATCTCTTTGTTATTTGACCGCCAAATAAGGTTTTCCTTCTATGCTAACTTCAACTAATTCATATCCGATTTCTTTAAGCACTCTTACAGTCTCAAAAGAAATTTCAATATCTTCGCAAAACCACCCTGTCAGCTTCGATATATCTTCAAAATAAACCTCAACATCACTAAAAACACCAAGGCTTACAAAATCAATATATAATTTATGTAATTCTTCAAGAATATCACCTGAATACTTAGCTGGAAGTTTTCTTGGCATTTCTTTTTGTCTATCTGCTTCTGATAGTCCTTCAAAAACTTCATCCCAATCTGTATTAGCTTCTAATACAGTATCTTCATCTAATCCATTAGTTTTCAAATACCTATAGAAAGCTTCTTTTTGAAAATCACTATCAAGCTTTAATATTTCGCCTTTATCAGAGCCAACAAACCTAAATTCATCCATATTTCAACCTCACTAAGAGCAATTTATACTGATGTTTGGCTTATCATCGTCATTATCCTTATGCCCTGCATCCCAAATATAATTCCAGATAGCAACTACATCTTCCTTTGGAATATTAGGAAACATAGATATCAAAGACTCCAGCTCACATCCACACTGAGCCATTGTTTCTACTGCTCTTTTTGTCTGTTCATCAACCATTTAATCTTCCTCAACAATCTTGATTACTTTCTTGCACTTATCTACCGGAAATGGTGCTTTATCAGCAGTAACAACATTTATACTCTCAACCATTGCCATCTTCGTATCTCCTGAATTACCTACAGGAACAAGTACATTATCGCCTTCTGCAACATTACAATCATCACAGAGATAGCAATATGTTCGTCCGTTATTACCGAAAAATACATTAACAAAAATGTACTCATCATCCTCTTTTTCAATCGGAATCCTTGCGTCTCCGTCAAAACAGAACAATTCTGGCATTCCTATGTATTTCCTCATTATCGAAGAAATATGAACACCATTGAATACCAAGTCAGTAAACAATGAACCACCTGCTGTGACAGTCTTATTATCTGTATTTGTAATCTCCAAATCCCAATGACCAACATCTGTGGCAAATATTGTTTCATGGTTAGTTACAAAATACATCGCAATATTCGACAAAATATATCCTGCTTTTACAGCATCTATCTTAAATTGCCTGCTTCTGGTCCTTTTGCTTGGACTCATACCACCATATTCGCCAAAATTATAACCAGAAAAATAAACTCTTCCGTCTGCAAACAAAGTTAAATGCTGCTCTATCTCATCATCTGCTTCTGGCATTGGTCCCATGCAAAGATTATTTGATACAAGCTTAATCTTTAATATCTGACCTTCAGGCACTATATATTCATCATCGACCTTGTCATCAATTAAATCCTCTGTAAAATCAACATCCGATAACATCCACTGTTTTGCTCTCTTTTCATTATGTCCCTTTGCATAAACCAGACATCCTAATGAATTTCTGAATAACATATGTGCTTTCGGATTTTCGGCAAAATCATCAACCTCATCTGGATCAATGATTAGTAACGGAAGATGCTCCCCTCTACAAGTCTTAATCTGTCTATCAACTCTTTCTCTGAGTTCTTCTACTTCCTCTGTTGCTTTTCCAATATAATAGTCATAATCAACATAAACTATTGCAAGATTTGGTTCTCCATCTTTGTATGTAATAAAATCAAATTCCAAGTCTCGGATATTATCCAATGCTTTGTATTCAAGTCCTCGAATTTTGAATAGCTGTACTTCAATAGCTATATTGCGCCATCTTTTAGCATTTACAGGCTCAAAACCTTTTGTAAATCCACTATCAGCAACACCTTCAATCATAGCCTGTGTAACACATGTACTATCATAAATTTCTGCCAGAGTCATTCCAGCTTCTATCATATCCTCGATGCCCTTTTGAACATGATCTACAAACTGCCCATAATTACTTTTACTATGGTCTGTATATCTTTCCAACTGCATCAAATCAGCAGCTTTATCAAAGAATTTCCAATATGCTGGTCTTGGATCAAGCGCAATCCGGTAAAACAAGTCTTGAATATTTCTGGGCAATACTTTTTCAATCAGAAACACAAATTCACTTACTATTGCCTTCTGCTTTTCATTAGGTATTTCTGATAAAGGCTGATCTCTATAGTCAACATCATCAGGAAAACCTAAATCTTTAAGAGATACAGGTGGTACACTATTCACAGATCCTTTTTTTATAAAGCTTACATGAAAATCCGGATATAAGTCGCTATGCATATACTTGTTCATGTACCTTACCCTCCTCTCATAAAATTATTTATGCTTGTTTTTCTTTACAAAGTCTCTATACTCATCCCTTACAATGGCATACGAAATAAGGTTTACAATTACTTTTATAACCTCTTCATCATCAAGTCTAAATAACCTATCATTAACCAAATTTCCAAGATAGAACTTCTTGCCAGAAATAATTTGCGGATACCTATCAGCTATAAACATCCTCAATTCGTCTATTTTCCCACTTCCAAGCTTTCCAACTGCAATTCTTCCATGATGTGTAAAATCAACATTATTTCCGCTTACAGTTACATTATCCTCTACAACAAGCTGTAACGCATGATGTGCTTCCTTTTCATCATCATGAGCAACACATATACATGTCTTTACATTTTCCGGTGAAGAAGCTTTACAGTATGTTGTTATTGCAATCGAATAAAACTCTGTATTTCCATTTACATCTACTAAAAACGAGCGATATGGACCATAGAACTTGCCTCCTGAAGCATTACCATAGGTAATCATTCTTACCCCATAATCCTCTATCACCTTGAATAGTCCATAATCTCTACAAGGCATTTTAACTCTTGAATCCAAAAGACCTTCCCAAAGATTAAATATAGGAATTGCTTTCTCAATCGGAGTTAATTTACTAATATCATAGCCATAGAAATCTTCCTCATAAGACGCAAACTCTTCTTTAAGCCAGCTTTCTAATTTATCAAATGCAATTCTCTCTGGAAACTCGCCAAGTGAATATTCTTCATACTTGCCTTTTAGCATATCTTTATAAACAGGCAACTTTTCTATCAATATATATTCTTGTTTAATCTCATCCCATTTATAGCATTCTTGTATGATTCCATTTACCATCATTGAATAGTCAGCCTTAACCATTTCGCAATAGTCAAACATTTGCTCACGAGCTTTATCATCTAAATACACATCCTCAGCCTTGCACTCGATAACTGCGATAGGACGAGATATGTTATCAGAATCAACTCCATGCACAACTATATCTGCCCTTCTTTTAGTATCAATCTGATAATGTGCTAAATGTTGCTCTACCACAATTTGCTCAGTTGGTACTTTTAATTCATTTATAAGATAGCTAACTACTCTCTGTCTTACGGTTTCCTCTGGTGTTATATAAATGAGCTTTTTTCTAATGGGATCAAGATAACATTCTTTACCATTTCTCATATATATTGGTGGTAAATCGTTCAATTTCATCCCTTCTTTCCTACACAAAGTAATCTCCAGCAATTTTTAATTGTTCCGCTATTTGAATAAACGCTACAAATATCAGCTAAATATTGTCATAAACTTTTCTTCTTCAGCTTTCATTTTTTCTGTAAAATCAGCATAATCACTTGCATCACAAGGAATTTGCAAACCATGCTTTATTACAGCGATATCATCTCTTGGTGCAACATTCTTTTCATAAGTTGTACCTTTATTAAGAGATAAAAATAGATCTTGAATGTCTCCTGACTCTGGATACAAATAGAATCCCTTTTTTGCATCAAATCTGAACATATAAGCCAAAACCTGCAAATAATCCTTATTTCCAATATTGTCTATAGGCTTATACTTAGCATCTGCGATTACACGATTACTTTCGTTCTTACTGATAAAGTCTGGATAAATCAATCCATAATTACCTGAGAATAATCTTTGAGCACCAGAACCAGCTTTATTCATTGGATGATAGAATATTTCTCCTATCAATAAATTAACATACTCTTCCCATAGCCAAGCACCATCAAAAAGTATTCCATATACCTTACGAGTACCATTACCATATTGATGTTGCTCATTTTTCAATATGAGAATACATAGTTGCTGCAATGCACGATATTCGTGATAATAAGCATGTCTAACAATATTTTTCCTGTTAGAATCTATTATTTTCTTTCTATCGCCAGCTTTATAATTAGGTGTTGCCTGAGTAACCAATCTGACATCTTCTTTTACAGAGTTAAGAAGCTGACTACCACACTTTCTTCCCTTAATATACTCAATCGTATGTCTAATAAGCTCAATCAAATAGTTATCATAAGAATACTCTCGCTGAGAATAAGCAATGTTCCCCACAAACGGAGTGTTCCTTTTTATATGCTCTGCAACATTTATTGAACCTCTTACATTCTCATCATTGTAGTTTTTACGAATATAGGTCTTAAACAAGCCTTTTCTTGTAGCTTGACTTAAATATCTTGGGAACAAAAACAATAGCAAATTAAAAAGCTTATCATCTTGATTTACATTAGTTTCTAAGTTTATGAAATTAGGAAAATCAAGAACTCTTTCCAGCAAATATTGAAAGAAAAAATCATTGTTTCCTTTGCTGAATCGTGATTCTATGACAACTCTCTCATCCTCAACCCCCAGAAACCCCATTACATTTCCTGAGACAAAGCAATCATTGTAACTTTGCAAAATCATTTGATCTTTGACCAAATCTTCCGCATCCGCCACACCTTCTGGAAAAACAAATACACCTTCTTTTTCTAATTGAGCTAATGTTTTATCTGCAACTCGATTAGTTACCGCCTTAACCTCGAAGAAATCTTGCTTTGCTCTATACTGATTATCCTTAATCTTGAGCTGTTTCATCAGCATCACCTTCGCCTATCTTTTTATACCCATATGCTCTTGCAAATTTCTTCATACATTCATCTTCATCATTAAGTCCACGAACATACTCCTGTAACAATGGTTGTAAATAGTCAGTCCATAACTCATCAAAACTCAAATTCTTAAGTTTCAAGAAATACGAAGCTCCAATCTGGTAATTTTCATTTAAGTCTGGAACTTTGATGATTTCTGCATTCAATTTATCCATTCTTTCAATAGCTTCACTCTTTAATTCCTCATTGTCCAAAGACTCCAGCATATCTTGTGTATCCTCTGCTCTAACTTCAACAAAACGGAATCTTCTTCTCATAGCAAAATCAAAACTATCAACAGAACGGTCAATATCATTCATTGTTCCAATGATATATACATTTTCAGGAATATAGAATTTATCATTTGGATCCACATGCATATTAGAATACTGCGTTGCTACTTCTCCTGCTTTACCTCTATATCCCGGATCTATTGTAAAGAACAATTCGCCTAATATTTTAGATATTTCTCCTCTGTTAATCTCATCAATAATAAATATGTATTTTTTCTGAGCTTCTGGAGTTGCTGATACTTTCACATTTGACTTATTATGAGATTTAATAGCCTTATATATAGCGAAATCATAAGAATAAGCCTGTGTAGCGAACTGTTTTCCAAAGAAATTTGTAATATCACTTATCTTTTCAAAGGTAACATCAGACTCCAGCATCTTTTGGAGTTCTTCAATATTTAGGCTTAGTCTGTCGATTGTAGCATTGCCCGGTATTGATATCTCAATATGTCTATCGTCCACATTTGTTATTGTAAATTCGCTACCTTTAATCGTTTTGAATTTTTCTTCTCCAAGTTCAATACTTGTGAAGAATTCCGTCATTGCAGCTTTAGCAGAAATCTCTTGTTCAACTATCTCCTTTGTTTTTTGAGAATCTTCAAAATTCTTTCTTGCCTTATCTACAAATCTTTTGAAAATACCATCCTGCAATTCAAATCCCATTGTTCCATCTTCACTCATTCTTGGGCGAAGTCCTTCAACAAAATCTGAATAATCATAACTTGGATGAAATTGAACAAACTCTACCTGTCTCTTCTGTTCATCAGAAAGGTCTGTGTATTTGTCTGTATAACCATCACTTATAATATCAGCCGCAATTTCTTTTGCTAAAAATGACTTTCCTGTACCGGGAGCACCTCTAAATATAATATTCTTTGACTCTAATAGTATTTTAGAATATGGATTCTTACATCCTTCTGCTGATTTTTTCTCTTCTTCTACAATAATCGCATCAGTTTTAGCCTGATTTGTCTCTTGCTCTGACTTCTCACGATATACAAGGACAAACTTATCTCCATCATTTCCAAATCTTCTTAAGCACTCTTTTACGAATAATAATGTTGAAAATACATTCCAAGAATAGATGATGAACTGTGGTCCATTCTCTCTTTGGTATGTTAAATGCTCCATTGAATTTTTGTACTTAAGAAACTCCTCAACAGTTGCGAAAATACCACAAATCGTCTCTCGGTCAGGTGTATATTTGCAGATTGGGAAGTTTTGCTTATCATAATCAGAAAGACTTGTAATCTGGCTTTCAAATATCTGACAAGCTAATCTTGGCAAGGTTTGATTTGTATTTCTTCTCTCACCCTTATTATAATTTCTGCGAACTATATCCCCTTCAGACGGAACAAAATACGCATCAATAGGTCTATAATTATCTCCTAAATCAAGATTATCCATTGAAAATCTATCATCAGTTGATATTACCTCTGACGCAGTAATGGTAAGTTCGAATTTCTCCTGCTTTGATTCAATGTTATAACCTCTTGTTTCAAAATAATTTTTTGCTTCAACAGCGTTATAACCTTCAGTTACTATATCCACACCATTCGCAATGTGATTTGCAACAGCAATAACATATTTCGGTGGATACTTCTTTCCGTTTTCAGCAATCAGAACATATTGTGTACTCTTATTTTTATCTGGTACACCATGCTCATCAATGTACTTAATTGCTTCTGTTATACTTTGTTCATCAATCTTAGGTATTGCCATAATACTTTCTCCTATCACATATAATCGTATGGTGTTCTACTACGCTTCGGCTTTTCTTCTGGTTTATTTGGCATTGCTGCTTTTGCATCTTCTTCGGTATCAAACAATCTATGTTCTTTAACCTGAATGCCACCGCCATTTTCAAACTTAATCAAATACATTCCACCAGAGAAACGAGCTACAGTTACCTTACGGATAAATCTATTGGACTCCAGCAAATAAGCTGTGTCTCCAGCTTTATACTTTGCCATTGAACCACCACCTTAAGCTGTTACTGTTCTTAAACTCTCATAAGTATCACTTACAAATAAGCCAAGCACTTCTCTCTTAATCTCATCATTCTGCAAGAGCAATGTGAAGAAATCCTGATTTTGTTCCAAGCCTTCAATCAATGCATCATCAACATGATCGTAATAAGCAAATTCAAAATCCTGCTCTGTATTATTCTTAGCACTTGTCTTTAATTCCTCAGACTTCTTCATGATGTCTCTAATCTGCAATGCAGCTTTAATAGCAACATCATTATCGTAATTTCTGCCTGTACGATTATTTATCTCGATAATAATCTGTGATAATCTCTCTTCCTTAGCTGGAGTGAGAATAATATCATAAGCCGTTGGCAATTTCATAACAGGGCTTGCAGTCATTTTGTCATTCTTATGCTCTTCACCCTTTTTCTGCATAAAACCTGTTGCTTTAATCTTTCCATCCAAGTTATAACCTCCACCCGGATGATTGATGCGAATATAAGAAATGAAATATGACAAGAAATCATATTTTTTATGAAGCTCTGTATCTTGGAAACAAGAAGCCTGTAATAAGAACTCATAAAAACGGATAAAATGTCTCACATCCAATATAATCTGTGCTTTCTGCTCATCAGTATAGTTATCTACCACTCTCTTTGTTTTCTGAAGATAGAAAGTCATCTGCTTTTTATCTTTAGCTGTATGCTCTGATTCATATAAGAGCTTGCTAAATGCTTCAACATCGCTTGGATCAAGGAAGAAATATCCATCAATCTTTGCTTCAATGTCATAAATTGCCTGTGGTGTAACCGAATTTGCCAGCATTGTAACTGTGTAATACTTAGAAAATGCAGCCACGATATCCTCATACTTATTTGCAAAATCAAGTACAAAAGTCTTTTTCTCATATGGAGGACAAATTCTATTCAGTCTGCTCAATGTCTGAACTGCTGTAACTCCATGCAATTTTTTCAAGATATACATTGCACAAAGCTTTGGCTGGTCAAAACCTGTCTGATACTTATCCGCTACCAAAAGAACCTGATAACAGTCCTTGTCGAACTCATCCGGCAAATTCTTCTCAGCAAAACCATTCATTCCGACTTCTGTATAATCTTTTCCGTCCAAAGGAACCTTTCCAGAAAAAGCAACCAACGCATGAATATCTTTATAACCTTTCTTGGTTACATAGTCCTCAAATGCCTGTCTATATCTAACAGCACCAGCTCTTGACTCTGTAACAACCATAGCCTTTGCAGTACCATTTAATTCCTGCATAACAGTTGTTCTAAAATGCTCAATGATAACTTCTACTCTCTGTGCAATATTTGTCTCATGTAGCTGAATAAATCTTGCAATCTGTCTCTTTGCATCCGCTGTCTGGAGCTTAGGATCTTCTTCAATTTCCTTATTGAGCTGATAATATGTATCGTAGGTAATATAGTTTTGCAAAACATCCAAAATGAAGCCTTCTTCAATAGCTTGTTTCATTGAATACAAATGGAATGCTTCTTTATACTTTGCCTGTCCTTTTACCTTATCTCTACCAAACAACTGTAATGTTGTAGGCTTTGGTGTAGCTGTAAATGCAAACATAGCAACATTAGCCTGTTTTCCTTGCTTTGAAATCTGATCTACAATCATATCCTCAGCATCATAAACAAGCTCGTCTCCATTGCTTAATGTCATTGTTACCGCAGCCATATTCTTACCTGCTGTTGATGAATGTGCTTCATCAATAATTACAGCAAAAGTCTTATCTTTGAGTCCTTTAACACTATCTACGATATAAGGGAACTTCTGAATTGTTGTAGCAATAATCTTTGTATTACCAGACAATGCATTGGCTAAATCCTGAGATACACATTTCTCGTCCATTACACGAATCATTCCAGACTTATGCTCAATACCCATTACTGCCTGTTGAAGCTGTCTATCTACTACTACTCGGTCAGTACAAATAATAATATTGTCAAAAATAATCTTATTATCCTTATCATGTAATGAAGCTAATCTGTGAGCTAACCAAGCAATAGAATTAGTCTTTCCTGAACCAGCAGAGTGCTGAATCAAATAATTCTGACTTGAACGATTGTCAATTACATCTGCAAGTGTCTTTCTGATAACATCAAGCTGATGATATCTTGGAAATACAACCGATTCTTTTCTCTTTAAGGCTCCTGTCATTGGATCCTTTTTCTCTTCTACCTTAATGAACATAAACTTGCTGATAATTTCCATTACAGTATCTTTCTGCAAGATATCTTCCCACATATAGTAAACACTGTACTTATCTTCAAATATTGGATTACCAGCACCTTGATCTATACCCTCTCCTTTACCCATATTGAAAGGAAGGAAGAATGTTGAAGCTCCTTCAAGCTTAGTTGTCATATATACTTGCTCTAAATCCATAGCAAAGTTTACAAGAGAACCAGCTTTCCATCTAAACAGTCTGCTCTTAGGATCTCTTTCCATACGATACTGATAAATAGCATCCTGATACGACTGACCAGCATCATTGCACTTAAGCTCAAATGTCATAATTGCAAGACCATTAAGGAATATAACAAGGTCTATACGCTCTTTATCATTGGCATATACCTCTTCTGCAACCGAAAAGATATTCTGCTCATACAACTTATTCAAAGCTGGATTGAAGGTTGTAGCTGGCTTTGTGTACATAAGGTCCAGCTTATGATTTCCAATCTCAATACCATGCTTTAATACTTCTAATCGGCTACCTTTAGACTTTGTTTCTTCTGTATTAATAGTAGCAACAATCGTTTCTTCAAGCTCACTCTTATAAACCTTTCTGAGTGCTTCCATCTCATCAGGCTGTGTATCATTCAAAAATCTGAATAATACTTCTCTATCAACTGCAAATAATCTATCAAAATATGCAGCCATTCTGACTTCATATCCTGATTCAGAAAGTCTCTCTATAATAAACTTCTGATATTCTTTCTCGGATAAAATGTTATTCATGTTTCCACTCTCCCGTATATAAATCTATGAACTGCTCAAGCTTAATAGTCCCTTTGAAATCTGTACCATACTCTCCAGCTCTTGTCTGATCATCAAGCTTAAACGAGTTGTTATAATACTTTCCCGCCTTTGTCTTAGGTATCATATTATTCTCTATGAAATACTTGATAATCCTCTTATGTCCTTCCATATCATCACAATTTAGATAAAAACAACAAACACCTGTATTCTCATCCTTTGCCATTGGATTCATACTTATAAAATCAAATTGTGTATGCTTACTTTCCTGCACAATTCCAAGTTCAACTGCTTTAGAACACAATTCATCTACTCTATCTAAATCATCATCAGCAGAAAAGAAATACATCCACTTTCCAACCTTAGAACTCTCGAATGATACTTCATCAGCTATGTAGAAAGTCCAAGCAATATTTTCTTCTTTTTTCAAACTGCTGGAACCTCCTTTTTACCTGTTACATATTCATAAACCAATGATCTTCTATATTCTTCTAATACTTTTATTTGGTTTGCCTTAGCAGAGACAATATCTTCAATTTCTTTGCATAGAATATCTAACTTATCACAAATTTTATTTTGTTCTTCCAAATTAGGTAAAGCTATATATATATTCTTTGTCTTGTCCCAGCTTCTAAAATCACTTGTATTACCCCTAACACCATTAGTTATCAACTTGTACACACCTCTAAATGCCAATGACTGTAAATAATACACGACAAATCTATTATCTTCATTACTCTGACAAACATGGACAACCTTAGTAATTTTGCCTTTTTTATCCGACAACGCTATTGCACCATGCCAAGTATCCATCCCATGAATTGCTATATCTCCTACATGAATACCTTGCATTATACTATCTTCATTCGACATCAACCCAACAAGTGTGTCTCCTCGTTCAAGAACTTTACCTTTATTAGAACATATTAAAGGCTCCGCTGAATTATCAAATTTTCTGTATAATTTCTCACAAATATATTCCAGCTTTGTTATTTCCCATCTTTCATTTACAGGACCAATATAAAAAACACCACTATCTTTCATCCTGTCATTTTTATTTAATCCCTTTGAAACCGCTTCAATAATGGAATTTTTTTTCAAGCTTTCCAAAGTCTCTATTTGTTCTTTCAATTCTTTCTGTAATTCGTTAATCTCTGTCATTTTTTTGTCTAAAAAAGCTGCAATGATATCTTGTGTTCTCCTTGGTGGCACTGGATAAACAAGCTCAGCAAGTTTGTTCCATCTCAAATCACATGAACGAACTCTGATTCCCGTAGCCAAAGCAAGAAAAACATCACTATATGCCATACTCCTTAAATAGTACATTACATATTTTTTGTTTAGATGCGTATCCAAAACATTCAATACCGGCGAAGCTTTCCCTCTTGAATCAGAAATTCCAATTGAACCCGCAAATCCATCCATACCATGAACAACCAAATCGCCAATATCAATTCCTTGATAACCAATTTCTTTGTCAGCCAAAGTGAAGCCTTCTTCTCTTCTATTACTTCTAAGCGTAACTTCTCCATCCCTAAAGCAAGTAATAACGCCATCACCCTTTCTGATTGGTTTCTGCAAGTAATGTAAAATATACTTTCCTTTAATAAACTTCCAATCACTTGGAGTTTTTCCTATCCATGCAATACCACTTTCTTTAGTTTCTATCAAAACTTTTCACCTTCTTTTTTCCCGTAATATATTCGTATATCATTACCTTTTTATAATCTTCTAAAATTGATATCTGAGTTTTCTTTTCTTCAATTACAGCATCTATTTCCGAACATTTATAATCTAAATAATCAGCAATTCTTTTTTGGACTTCAATTGGAGGAAAAGGAACTTTAATTTGCTTAAATTCTGTAGAATATGTACGCCATCTCATTAGCATTATCCCACGACCATATTTGTAACACTCACCAGCAATTCCATTTGTTCTAAATACATAATGATAATAGTGTGGAACTACTTTTTTTATATCAGGAATATAAACATCATATGCTGGACTTGTAACACCATTATATTCAGAAACACCAATTGCACCCATCCATGCTAAAATTATATTAACAACAATATCGTTTTTCCTTACAATCTTATACCCATCAACTGTTTGAGCTTTATTACCTCTCGCTTCATGTTCTCCCTGCGGAAAAACCCCAATACCTGTATATAGCGATAAAAGTTGCACCTTATCTTCTGACAGAAAGTTTCTTTCATTTCTCATACTGAATAAATGTCCAATACGAATTACATCCCAATCTGCCGGCACATCACCAATCCATTCTTCATTTGAATGTTTCATTTGTGCATCCTTATCTAATCCTTTTGTCACTTTTTCTGTAATAATCGACATTTTATAGTGATTAAGGATAGATATTTCTTCATTCAAATCTCTTATTAACTTATCAATTTCCTGACATTTCTTATCAAGAAACTTAACAATTTTTCTTTGCTCACTCATTGGTGCAACAGGTATTGGCATATTACTATATTTGTCTGCGCCAATATTTTGTATTGTTGCCTGATTAAAAATGGCTTGTGTCCATTCTTTATATGATGAGCTACATGTGAAATACATTAACCACTCTGGCAAAATAATATTTTTGTCTACCACAGCAGAAATCAAGTATCCCGCAAAAGCAGCTTCACCCATTTCTTTTTTGTACAGAAAACTCTTTCCAACAGTTCCACCGCTTCGTGCAAATAAAACTGTTTTATCCTTCAACATATAACCCGAAGCTTGTGCTTTAGTTAATGACAGTTTTCCTTCGTCTTTTAAGTTACCATCAGAATCTATATCAGTGATGCGAATATATCGGGGGAGGCAGCCATCATACTCTACACCTGATTCAGATGCTCCATATTTCATAGATTCTGAAAGACAAAATTTTAAGCTCATACATTTCCAATCTTCCGGAATTAGTCCTATATGCTCTTTTCCACTATCTTTCATTCCATTCATTCAATTACTCCTCTCCAAACAACACACTAATCCTTTTAGTAATTGATGATTCCAACTCATTAAATTTCTTTTCTAACTCTTCAGAAGGAGTTGGTTCTTGATACTTATAAAAATACCTTGTAAACGGAATTTCTGCTCCTGTTCTTATAACAGGATTTTTCTTTGATAAATCTTCTTCCCAAAACCATTGTGCATCCGGAATATGTGGTAAAACTTCTCTATCCATATACGCTTCTATGGTTTCAGACCACTTTACTATCTCAGAATCTTTAGTTGATTTGTCATATATAATATTCCCTTTTTTATCTTTCTGAACCTCTGCATCTTTATCCATAACAGATAAAGCTTCTGCTATTTTTGCAATAAGCTTTTTGTCAGAAATCACTTTATCCAACACTTCATTTATATAAGGTTCAAATTCATCCGGTGACATCCATTTTTTATCCGATTTTACACTTTCAAGTGCCGATATAATTGCTTCATATGTTGGTTTTGTATTATAAAAATCCTCTAACTTCTTCTGAACCTTACCTGTGATTGTTGTGCCAAGCTCTTCTAATTCGGCTACCTTTGCATCATCCCAAAGACCTTTTAATGCACCACTTTGAAGCATACTCTGTATGCTCTGCTCTGTTATACTGTAGCTTCTTTGTAATGGCTGCATAACTGCATATTCTTTATAAATAAACTCTGTATTATCATAAATCTTAACAAGTTCGCCCTCTTTGAAATCAGCATACAATCTTGTAATTTCTGCTCTATCTTCTGGACTAAATTCATTCTTTTTATTTCCAAGAGGTTTTCTAAGCTTATGACAAATTCCAGAAGCGTCAATGAGCTGAATCTTACCTTTTCGCTCTGTTCTCTTATTCTTTGAAAGAATCCACACATAAGTAGAAATGCCGGTGTTGTAGAATAAATCTGTAGGCATCTGAATAATAGCTTCAATTAAATCATTTTCAAGAAGCCATCTTCTTACCTGTGATTCTCCTGATGCTGTACCACCTGTAAACAAAGGCGAACCATTCTCAATAATTGCTGCTCTACCATTGTTATCATCCATTTTATCTATTGCAGACTGAATAAAGATAAGCTGAGCATCACCACCACTCGGCAGACCAGCTCCCCATCTTCCATCAAAACCTTTCTTATACTCATCATTAACCGCCTGTTCCTGACCTTCTTTAGCATCTTTTCCTGCCCAAGGTGTACCAAATGGTGGATTTTCAAGTAAAAAACGCATCTTTGTACCCTTGAAACAATCCTCTTTGAAGGTATCTGCATGTCTGAAATTCTCTGCATTTTGTCCCTTAATAAGCATTTCAGCAAGTCCAATAGCATGAGATACACCATTATATTCCTGTCCAAACAGACGCACATCTGCTGTAGGATTGTAATGTCTCAAATAGCTATATGCAGTTGATAACATACCACCTGTACCACAAGCCTGATCACATACTGTAATAATCTTTCCATCTTCAAAAATATCATCGCAACCTTCAGCAATAAGCAGCGATACACACATCTTGATAATATCTCGACCTGTGTAATACTGTCCGGCATCTACATTCTGGAAAAATCTTCCAATCAAATTTTCAAATATGTATCCCATTTTGATTGAATCATAGGTTGCTGGAGACAAATCTAATTCCGAAAAAGCCTTAACTACTGTATAAAGGCAGCCCCCCTTACTCATCGTCTTAATATGAGAGCCAATATTCAATGTATCCTCATCGTTAAGAAGGCTTTGGACATTTGATGAGAAAGACTCTACATAAGCCTTAAAGTTTGCTTCAATATGATCTGCATCGTTGCAAAGCTCCTTAAGGGAAAACTCGCTTGTGTTATAGAACTGAAATCCAGACAATCTATACATTGCCTTCTCAGGATAATTAGGATTCTTCTTGAACTGATCTACAACAGCCTGCTTTGTAGGTTCAAGAGCACATTCTAATCTTCTAATAATTGTCATTGGGATAATTACATCGCCATACTTATCAGGCATATATACTCCTCTAAGCTTATTAGCAATTCCCCATATAAAGTTTGCTTCCTGTGTAATATCAACCGGGTTATCATCCCATAACACATCAATCTTATTCATATCAGCCATTTTAATTAGTCCTCCACATCTATAATTTCTTTAGAATCGTCTTTTACAAATTCAACCATATCGCTAATATCACAATTAAGATAGTTAGCGATTTTAAGTAACACACCCATAGAAACCTCTTCATCCCTACGCATTTTTGTCATAGTATTAGGAGACATTTCTACAGCCTTTCTTAATGATGCCTTACTCATCTTGCGATCAATAAGTAATTTCCATAATTTGTTATAGCTAATCTTCATACTGCACCTCAAAAAAGTTTCAATAATTACACTATCTACGCACAAAAAGTGCCTTTTATATTATAGTATAAATCGGTGCATATCTCAATTTGTTTTTTCACAACTTCTTGTGAAATCTATACA
>JAZQOC010000003.1:0-6077 GCA_045627645.1 Lachnospiraceae bacterium | reverse complement strand
GGTATTTCACGAATATGATCTCCTACCATCTCTGATCCCATTACTATATGTCCTAACAGATTACCTTCATCGGAGTAATCATTTACAGGAAATGCATCCAATTCGCGCACCTTTCCAATATCATGGCAAATAGCAGCAGTGACAAGCAAATCTCTCTTTAGTATTGGATACTGCTTTGCAAAGTATTCACAAAGTGTTGCTACACTAAGTGTATGCTCAAGTAATCCTCCAACAAATCCGTGATGAACAGATTTTGCTGCTGAAGAGAACTTAAAAGCTTTTATAAATGTCTCATCCTTAACAAAGAAGCTTTCAAGAAGAGTCTTAAGGTACTCATTTTGCGTACGATTAATAAGCTTCATAAGCTCCTGATACATCTCATCTATATCACGAGTTGATGTAGGGAGAAAATCTGCAGGATTATATTCACCCTCTCTGCACAGACGCACACGCTTTACACTCATCTGTAACGAGCCATTGAACATGCTTACATCACCCATAACTTCGATGTAATCCATGGCATCAAATTCTGCGATTCCAGGGCTGGATGGATCCCATACCTTTGCATCTATTACACCTGTTTTATCCTGAAGGGTAAGGCTAAGATAGTTCTTACCATTCTTTGTGACAGCAGCTGTACGCTGCTTGCACATATATATATCTGCTACTCTGTCGCCATCATTAAGATCTTTAATATACTTCATAGCTATTCTCCCAATACTACATTAACTTCAAATTCCACATAGCTTTCGCCATTAGATCTCTCCAATGTGATTACTACCTCGTCCTCAGGATTTCTTTGAGAAATTGACTCCGTATAAACTGTAAACGAAGTTATCTCAAAGCCATCTATCCTGGTAATTACATCACCACTTTGGATTCCCGCTTTCATAGCAGGTGATCCCATCTCAATCTCTACAACATATGCTCCTGATGGTACACCCTTATTCATAGCTTCCAATGTAACATCAGTACCTCTTACACCAAGGTTTGCTCTGGATTTTCCATTGGACATACGCTCGATTGTTCTCTTAAGATCTGAAATTCCAATCGCTGTAACAGTGGACTGCGAAAAATCTCCCAGTTTCTGATTAATTATACCAACAACCTCACCATTAAGATTGAATATAATACCATTGGAGTTCGCATTTCCATTCATATCTGTGGTAAACAGTTCATAGTTGTTGTCTACCATGTTGATAATATTGTGCTCAGAAGTGACAATTCCCGCCTCAATGGATTCAGCATTATTTCCAAGAGGTCTTCCTACTGCTATAACTGGTGATGCCAAAAGTCTGTTTGTCTTGGAATTACCTAAGCTGGCAATAATACCTGGATCAAGTACAGTGGCAGTAAGTTCATTAACATCTACTGCCACAATAGCAAGACCTGTATTCTTGTCAGATTCCTTGATATAACCATTAGCAATAAGCTCATTGAAAAATGTGACTTCTATGGTTTCTGAACTCTTTATAACCGAGCTGTCCGTAAGTATCAGAAGCTCAATTCCATTGTTGGCAACTATTAATCCTGTGGCATTATTCTGACTTCTGTAAGAGTTGTTGAACAGGTCCACATCCTTATTTACACCTGAAACTGTTACAATGGATTTCTGACAGTTTCTATACAAGGCATATATCTCATTGTAAGTATTGACATAGGACTCTAACCCTGTAACTTCAATCTCTGTGTTCTGGATGATAATCTGAGTCTGAGTTTCTGCTTTATCCTCAAGAATAAGATCCCCAGGCATAGTCTCTTCATCATCAAGAGGTATGGTAACCTCATTTGGAACCGGCTTCTCTTTATCAGAAAGCATCTCGCTAAAAACTGGCTCCAACACAAGGAAAGTGATACATGCAAGCACACCAAAAATAACTGCCATGGCAGCTGTTATGACTGTTCTTCTAAACAGTTTTTTTCTATTAATTGGTCGAGTTTTTATACGCTCTCTTATGAGCTCGTATTCCTCTTTTTTATTAGTATCTTCCATAAAAAACAGTATACTTTAAGCCTTTCCTTTTGTCTATATCATGGTCTTTAGCTACTCATTCCAGCTGAGTCTGTGAAGTTCTCCCTCAAGCTGCATACTATTAAAATTCTGCTGTCTTAAAGCTTCATACAAAACTATTGCAACTGAATTGGAAAGGTTAAGACTTCTGATTTGATCCAGCATAGGAATTCTTATACAGGTTTCTTCATGCTCCACAAGAATCTCCTCTGGAATTCCCGCACTTTCTTTACCAAACATTATGAAATCATCTGGCCCAAACTTAACATCACTGTATACATGCTTCGCCTTTGTTGTTGCCATCCAGATCTTCGCACCAGGATTCTTCTCCAGGAACTCTTCAAAATTCATATATCTTCTTACATCCAGATGCTCCCAATAATCCATACCTGCTCTCTTTAATTCTTTTTCACCGATTCTAAAACCTAACGGCTCTATAAGATGCAGCACCGATCCTGTAGCAACACATGTTCTTCCTATATTTCCAGTATTTGCCGGTATTTCTGGCTGATGTAATACTATATTCATACCTACACTTCTCCACCTGTCAAAACCTTTGTCAGTTCGTCTATTCGACCTCTTTCCAGGAAACGCTCCTCATCATCTCTGACAATTATTCTGTCTATATTGTCTGTAGTCTTACCAATTACAGACGCCATTATTTCCTCTGCCTTAAGCTTCTCTACCAGTCCTTCACCATCAGACGTAATGATTAACAATGAACCATCACCTCTTAGATTGTATGGGCTAATATCAAAATATTCACAAACCTCTATTGTCTCCTGAAGCACAGATATGTCTCTCAGGCCTATCTTGCAACCGCAATCCATAGCCTTACATATCTCCCAAATAGCAGTAAATATTCCACCACCTGCAACATCATGCATAAACACAGTTCCCTCTGTGTTCATAGCTATTTGGGCTTCCTTTGCAATACTGATAAACTGATCTAAATCTGCTGCTTCATCCACATAATAAGCAGGTAGCTTTGTAACTAACTGATCTCGCATTTCCCTGGCAATCACCGAGGTTCCAAGCAATCCCATCCACTTGGTCATAACAATATCAAATCCCGCTTTTTCTTTTGGTATTGTCATCGGTTTTTGAATATCGCCAAAAGCTGTCACACTTACAATTGCATTTGGCAATCCTTGAACGTATTCAGTATGTCCACCGATAATAGATACACTCTGCTTTTCTGCAACTTCGCAGGCCTGCTTCATCAGTTCCTTAAGTTTAATTTCCCTATAGCTGTCAGGCATGGATAGTGACAATGATACCGCTTTAGGTAACACTCCCTGTGCCCACAAATTATTACATGACTGAATTATTGCATGGCCACAGGCATATGCATCCTGATAAGCAACATAACCTGTAGCTATTCCTTTATTATCCAAAAAGGCGCAATCTAACCCTTTAGATGCGCCTGTAATTCCAACTTTATTTTGTTTTATAGGTTTAATAACGGAACGATCTAAAACCGTCTCATTAATCTTTCCTATGTTTCTCATCAATCCTATTCTCCTGCCCCAGGCTGTGTCTGCTCTGAAACCTCTAATCCCTGATCTGCAGGAGCTGGAGCTGGCTCATTTTCAACAGGGGCTGCTTCCTGTGGTGCGGCTGCTGCGCCTGCGCTTGCCAAAGCCTTAGCTGTTGCTCTTGTCTGATCAATACTTCCTGTAGCTATGGCTGCCTGTAACTGGTTGTATGCATCAGGATTACTGGTGCCAACTCCAACTACAAGTGTACGTGGAACCATCTTATAACTACTACTGTTTATTACCTCTTCGCTTTCAACTACACCATCTACAGTAACAATCTTGTAGTATTTGGCCTTGATTCCAGCATGAGCTGATGTAAGAGAAGTATATCCTATTGGCTGACTTGCATCCTGTACGATACTTTCTGTTTCAGGAACATTTCTCTCAATTACCTCACTTCTAAAGGATACTACTCTGTTAGCTGGTCTGGTCTCAACACCATATATGTTGAAAGTAATTGTCTTTTCATCTGTTGTGATTCCCTCGATGTAAATTGGGAAATCTTTGTTGTTTGTAAATTTAAAGTCTTTTCCTGATGACTCTGCAATAGCTGCGTCTCCTGAAGCTGGCACATAGTCAACAATCATTGAGTGATTAGTTCTCACATCAACCTGAAGTTCTGCAAGCAATACTGCATTGTAAAGAGTTGATGATACCTGACAAATACCACCACCAAAGGTGTCAACTACAAGTCCATTCATGTAAGAGCCTGCAAGCTCATATCCGTTTTCTTTATTAAATGGAACAAGATGTTCAAGTACTGAGAACTGCTCTCCTGGATAAAGAGTTGCTCCTGTAATAAGTCTACAGCCATTCTCAACATTCTTTACTCTGGATGAACTTGACTTTGTATATTCCGTCGTATATGTTCCAATAATATCTGTAAGCTGAGTTAACTCTCCGTTACTGCCAAGTGGCTCTGTAACTGTACATGGAATCTCGATTGTTGCATCTGCTCTGTCCCATTCAGATACAAGATATTTGTAAATAACATCTGCTGCATTGTCATCAACAAAAATGCCTGACTGGCCGCTCTTCACATCGATAGAATCTGCATTCTTTTCTAACTGAACACTTATTTCTTCCTGGTTAAGCTCCTCTGTATGAGCTTCTAACATACCAGCAATTAACTGCTTGTCAAAATCCAGCGTAATATTGTAATTAATATTCTCTTTCTCGATATCCTTTGCTAAACGATATCTCTGCCATACATTTCCGCAACTACCATAGCTTGCTGCTGCATCTACAATTTCAGGGTTTGTCCACTTGAGTCCAAGTTCAGCAGGGCTCACAGTAAACTCACATCCAGTCATACCAGTAAAGGTTAATGTTGTCTCAGACCATGCTTCGATTCTATCATTGACAGCCTGCTTTGCTCCCTCCTGACTAAGACCGGAAATATCCATCCCGTCTACATATATTCCTTTGTTGATAGTAGCTGCTTGAGCATGCATAATTGTGCTATTTATTACAAATAGACATGCAACAATAGCTAAAATGATTACATTTAGCTTTTTCATCTGTGTTCGTTCCGTTTTATTCTAAAATATGATACTCTTAATTAGCGAAGTGCAGTACTTAATAATGGCAAAATCATAGCCAAAACAAGTATGATTATTATGATTGATGAAACGATTTTTTTAGTTTTTTTATTGTTCATATTAAACATATTTTCAATCCACCCTTTATGCATTTTCACATATGTTACGAAAGGAATTATATATGAAATATCCCTTCTTTGCAAGCTTTCTTGTGCTATGCGCAGTGTTTTATCATAATCGTAAAAAAGCTGACAGAAATGACGCAAATATCATGGCTGCATACTTTGAAAAAGAGAATCTAGCCAACAATACCAGAAAACAACCTGTTGATAATTTGGACTATATTTTAGTGCCTGTCGACCAGCTTCCAATGAATATTTGCTCAGAAGATAAACTTGTATGCGAGTACATTGTTGATATAACCCGACTATCTTCAGAAAAAATCGTTAATTTTACAGGCCAGACCAATACAGATCTCAAATTACAATATGGTCCAGCCAATCTTCCTTTCTTACAACAGTGTGATTTTAACTACACACAATTAGTTACCGTCCTTCACAATTGGGCCAGTCGCCTATATGAACTCAATTATCATGAGGAAGCCTTAATTGTATTAGAGTATGCCATTACTATAAAAGCCGATATCAGCGGTATCTATTACCTTGCTGCCAAGATTTACCTTGAAAATAGTAATCCTAGTAAAATCAATCACCTGATTGAAGTAGCAGATTCATTAGACTCAGTCATGAAAAATACTATAATTAAAAAACTCAATGAAATAATGCTTTCTCATTCATAGTTTTCTAATTGTTTTTTCTACTGCGTTTGTTCTTATACATATTGTCATCAGCAATTTTAACTATTTCTTCAAAATCAATATTATCAGCTAATTTTACTACAGCTTGTCCAACACTTATTCCCACTGTGTATTTTTTATCAAGTAACATTGGCATATTTCTAAGATAATTATTTAGTTTAGCTGAT
>JAZQOC010000002.1:0-29091 GCA_045627645.1 Lachnospiraceae bacterium | reverse complement strand
TTATTCTTGAGCATAAGGATGTACTTGAATCGTGTGCACAGCTTCTTCTTGAGAAAGAAAAAATTACAAAAGAAGAATTCGAAGAATTATTCTAGTTTCCAATTACCTGTCAAAGGATCACGCGCATCGCGGTTTATGAGACCTTCGGCAGGTATTTTTTTGACAAAATCAGGCTTATTCTTTGGTTTTTCGCGAAGATAATAATCCAAAGTAAGCAAGTCGCGAAGCTTTTCAATATTGCATCCATCAAGCTTTTCTGCAAATTCGAGTATGATATCATATCTGCGACTTCTAGCGGGAGTTACCACAAAGAGACCATTGTTCTCATAGAAATCGCCAAGTGCATTAAACAAATCATATGGAGTATCAAATAATGACAACAGATACGGAATACTCTGAGTGAACTGTGCAGAGTTGTAGAAGGTCTCTACCATCTGCTCTACATTTTTGAGGTTTCTAATCTCAGCATAGCTTATGAAGTTAGTGCATAAAACCTCATAAGGAGCGTCAGAAGTATATTTGATACCGAATTCCTCAACCTGATTTTTGATAGGAGCACCATTGAGTACTTTAAGGAAACCAAGCTGAAGCTGGTCGGGATGCATATTGAATACGTCATTAAAAGAGTTAATAAAACTCGACATATCCTCGTATGGAAGCCCAGCAATTAGATCCAGATGAATGTGCACATTGTTGTTCTTTCTTAGTCTTGCAACAACTTCTGTCAAATGAGCTATGGAAGTAGGCCTGTTAATTGCCTGAAGAGTTTTCTCATTGGTGGTCTGTACACCAATCTCAAGCTGAACAAGACCAGGTCTCATCTGGCTGATGATATCAATTTCTTCCTCGGTCAGAATATCAGCAGCGATTTCAAAATGGAAATTAGTCACACCATTGTCATGGGCAATAATGTGTTTCCATATCTCACAGGCTCTGTCAGCTCTGCAGTTAAAAGTTCTGTCAATAAACTTGACCTGTTTAACCTTATTTTCCAAAAAGAAATCCAATTCTTTAAATACAAGATCAAGACTTCTGAAATGAGTTGTTTTATCAATTGAAGATAAACAGTAACTGCATCTGAAAGGACAGCCACGGGATGATTCATAGTATATGATACGATTTTCATAATCAGGAAGGAGTGATTCACTGCTATCTGCGGCCTGATATAAAAATGGTAAATCATCCATAGATAACGCTTCCTGCATGCCAGTATAACCACTGCGAGTAAGGAGGCCAGGAATGGACATAAGCACTTCATCAGAAATTGAAACAGAGGCCATATCTTTGGTTACCTTTTCGCAATAAGCCTCCATAAGCTTTTTAAAAGTTGCCTCTCCTTCACCAATAAAGATTCCCTTTACGTTACTCATTTCAAGATAGCTTTCGGACTCATATGAGACCTCAGGACCGCCAAGGAAAATCTCTGTATCAGGAAGAACTTTACCCAGGTCCCCAATCAGTTCCTTAACCATGCCCACATTCCATATGTACATAGAAATACCTATAACAGAAGGTTTGCGTTTGAAGATATCTGCAAGAATGTCCTCTCGATAGTTGTTGATAGTATATTCGGCAATATCGATATACGGTGCAAAATCCACTCCAGCATAGGCCTTTAGACTTCTGATGGCGGGATTTGAATGTATGTACTTTGCGTTTATTCCAATTAGTAAAAATGTAAAATTCATAGATGTATTATAACACAGCGAAAATAGGTTGAATTTGTTTTATTTTAACTATAGTTTTGGTATACTAACTGTAAGTATGCACAGAAAGGATTGAGTTGCATGAAAGACGCAAAGTTAATCACTGATGGAAATGGAAAAAGAGTATATATAGAAGGCGACAGACTTCTTAAAATGTTTGGTGAAAGATATACTAAAGCAGATGTACTCAATGAAGCATCAAATCTCGCGAGAGTCGAGGTTACAGGGCTTAATGTACCTAAGCTTTTAGAGGTTTCGGTTGTAGATGGAGACTGGACAATTATATCTGAATTCATAGAAGGTGATACTCTTGCATACCGTATGGAGAATGAACCGGATAAATATGATGAATATTTGTCACTGTTCATTGATCTTCAGTTACAGATACATTCAAAAACCTGTCCGGAGCTTCGTAAATTACGAGATAATCTGACAAGAAGAATTGGAGATAGTCCAAGACTGTCCCAGACTACAAAATACGATATGATTAGCAGGGTCAATGCGATGCCAAGACATAATAAGTTGTGTCATGGAGATTTCAACCCATCAAATATTATTATCACAGCAGATGGAACACCATATATTATTGACTGGTCTCATTCTACCAGAGGTAATTCAGCAGCAGAGGCAGCTATGTCTTATCTGTATTTTATACTCAGGGGTAAAAATGAGAATGCCGAGAAGTATTTTGATATGTTCTGTGAGAAGAATAATACCGGAAGAGATTATCTTCTTCAGTGGATGCCAATTGTGGCAGCAAGCTACACAGCAAAATGCACAGATGAAGAGTTTGAGATATTAAAACCATGGATTTATTCTGCTAAATAAAGGAGTTTTTAGTTATGAGAATGTTTGATACGAAAGTACAGCATTTTAAATATAAAATTATACGTGAGGTTGCCAGACTGGAATGGGAAGGAACCCTGATGGAAAACATCTGGGACATACCTGAGATGCTTATTCCAGGCAAGACACCAACCATGAGATGTTGCGTCTATAAGGAGCGTGCGATTATTTCGGAACGTGTTCGTATGGCTATGGGTGGTCATAAGGACAATCCTAATGTTATAGAAGTTTTGTCGATTGCATGTGACGAATGCCCAATGGGTGGTTACGAAGTAACCAATGCCTGCAGAGGATGTCTTGCTCACAGATGTGAGGATGTATGCAGATTCGGAGCAATTTCATTTGATGAGAATCATGAGGCACATATAGATAAGAGTAAATGTAGAGAATGTGGACAGTGTTCTAAAGTATGCCCATATACAGCCATAGTTCATAGAATGAGACCTTGTGAGAATGCATGTAAGGTAAAAGCTATATCTGTGGGTGAAGATATGGCAGCATCTATTGATAATGACAAGTGTATTGCCTGTGGATCCTGTGTATTCATGTGCCCGTTCGGAGCAATAATGGAAAAATCATTTGTTTTGGATGCGATTGATCTGATTAAGAAGAGCAATAATAATGAGAATTACAACATGTATGCAGTGGTAGCACCTGCCATAGCCAGCCAGTTTTCATACGCAAAGCTTGGTCAGGTTATTAGTGGAATAAAAGAGCTAGGCTTCAAATATGTATATGAAGCCGCACTTGGTGCAGATATTGTTGCAAAGGATGAGACTGCAGAATTATTGGAAAAGGGATTTTTAACAACTTCATGTTGTCCTGCATTTGTATCTTATGTAGAAAAAGAATTCCCAGATATGCTTGAATTTGTATCGCATAATCCTTCGCCAATGGCAGCAATGGGAAAATATATAAAAGAAAAAGATCCAACCGCAAAGGTGGTATTCATCGGACCATGTACAGCTAAAAAGAAAGAAATTAGTAAAGAATCTGTTGCACCATATGTGGATGTAGTGCTTACATTCCAGGAACTTCAGGCACTGTTTGACAGCAAAGACCTGGATATTGTTGGCATGGAAGAGGAACAGCTAGATGATGCATCTTACTTTGGAAGAATGTTTGCAAGATCAGGTGGAGTTGCTGCAGCTGTAGCAGAAGGAATTAGGGAATTAGGCGCAGATTTTGATCTTAATTCAATTGCATGTGATGGAATCGAGCAATGTAAAATAGCCCTTCTTCAGAAGCGAAAAGGCGTATTGCCAAATAACTTTATTGAAGGTATGGCCTGTGTTGGAGGATGTGTAGGCGGAGCTGGATGTATGACACACAGTGACAAGAATAAGGTCGAAGTAGAAAAATTCAGTAAACTTGCCGAAGGAAAAACTATACTTGGTGTTGTAGATTCATTGAAATAATAGATAGGGTAGTTCACACCATCACTTTAATGTGTTAAAATAAAACGTATGGGTAATGAACCCAAATCGTGGGGTACACGGTTTTAAATAAAAAAGAGAGGTAAACAAAAAACTATGGGAAATTATTATCAGCCAGAGATCGAAACTGCGTCTCGTGAGAAGATTATTGAGATTCAGAACGAAAAGATCGTAAAGCAGGTAAAGCACGTGTATGATAACGTAGCTTACTACAGAAATCTTATGGATGAGAAGGGTGTTAAGCCAGAAGATATCAAGACAATTGATGACATCAAGAAGCTTCCATTCCTTTCAAAGGGAGATCTTAGAGATGCATATCCATATGGATTACTTGGAACAGACCTTAAGGACTGTGTAAGAATTCAGTCAACATCAGGTACAACAGGAAGACGTGTCGTTGCATTCTACACACAGAAGGATATCGACCTTTGGGAAGAGTGTTGTGCAAGAGCAATTGTGGCTGTTGGTGGTACTAATGAAGACGTATGCCAGGTATGTTACGGATACGGACTTTTCACAGGTGGTCCTGGTTTAAATGGTGGTTCACACAAGGTTGGATGTTTAACACTTCCAATGTCATCAGGTAATACAGACAGACAGATTCAGTTCATGATGGATCTTGGATCAACAATCATCTGCTGTACACCTTCATATGCTGCATTTATCGGCGAGTCTCTTAAGGAAAAGGGATACAAGCCATCTGATAATAAGCTTAAGGCAGGTATCTTTGGTGCAGAGCCATGGACAGAAGAGATGCGTAAGCAGATTGAAGAAAGTCTTGGTATCAAGGCATATGATATCTATGGTCTTACAGAAACATCTGGTCCTGGTGTATCTTTCGAATGCGAAGAGCAGACAGGTATGCATATTAATGAGGATCATTTCTATGCAGAAATTATTGATCCAGAAACAGGAGAAGTTCTTCCTGATGGAGAAGTTGGTGAGTTAGTATTTACATCACTTGATAAGGAAGCTTTCCCACTTCTCAGATACAGAACAAGAGATCTCTGTGTACTTTCAAGAAAGCCATGTTCATGTGGTAGAACACACGTTAAGATGTCTAAGCCAAAGGGAAGATCAGATGATATGCTTATCATCCGTGGTGTTAATGTATTCCCAAGCCAGATTGAAACAGTTCTTCTTAATGAAGGCTATGCTCCAAACTATCTTATCAAGGTTGGTCGTGAGAACAATACAGATACACTTGATGTAGATGTTGAGTTATTACCAGAGCAGTTTTCTGATAAGGTTTCAGATATTCAGGCTAAGGAGAAAGCTCTTGAAGGCGCAATGCGTACAATGTTAGGAATTGGACCAAAGATTCATCTTGTTCCACCTAAGTCAATTGCTCGTAGTGAGGGTAAAGCTGTACGTGTTATCGATACAAGAAAGTTACATGACTAATTAGGGTTAATGGGCTTGCTTTTGCGTGGGGCAGAGGTGAGTGCTTATATAGGAGGTTACGGTTATGGCAATTAAGCAGTTATCAGTCTTTATTGAGAACAAGCAGGGTAAATTATCAGACGCAGTTAAGATTATTTCTGAAGCTGGAATTGATATGCGTGCCATGAGCATTGCTGATACTAATGATTTTGGTATCTTAAGACTTATTGTTTCAGACGTTGAAAAAGCTAAAGCTTTACTCAGCGAAGATACAGTTGTTAATGTTACAGATGTAATTGCTGTAAAGATGAACGATAAAGAGGGTGCACTTTACAATATTCTTAAGGTTTTAGAAGAAGCAAAGATTAATATTGAATACACATACGCATTTACAACACATGAAGTTGGAGCATATGTAGTATTCAGAGTTGGTGATGTTGCTGCAGCTGAAAAAGCTCTTACAGATAAGGGTATTGAGTTAGCATCAGAAAAGGATATCTAATATATCTAAGAAACAATAAAGTATTCAGGGCTTTGGTTAATCCAGAGCCCTGTTTTTATTAAAACATCCCATAAAAGGGTGTTGACATATTAGATGAGTCAATGTATTCTAACATTTGGAACAAGAACAGAATATTGTTATTTCTCTTATTCAGAGTGGTGGA
This sequence comes from Lachnospiraceae bacterium, assembly GCA_045627645.1. Classification (GTDB taxonomy): domain Bacteria; phylum Bacillota; class Clostridia; order Lachnospirales; family Lachnospiraceae; genus Colinaster. Next base: position 23,055 of record JAZQOC010000002.1, on the reverse strand, counting down.
GATACATAGGATCTGTGAAGCCACGGCAACCCCGTAAGGAAGGTGCCAACCTGAGCGAATAATCGAACAATAAGAGGATTTGAGTTTTTATGCAACGAATAATCCGCTTATTATGAGCGGATTTTTTTATTATTCAAATTATGAGAAATAACTATATACAACAACTTGACGCATCAAATAGATGTTAGTCAGACCAACCGTATAAGAAAGGAATATACAAAAATGGAGAAGAAATTATTTACTTCAGAATCAGTAACAGAAGGACATCCTGACAAAGTCTGCGATATGGTATCAGACGCAATTCTTGATGCTTGTTTTGAACAGGATCCAATGAGCCGTGTAGCATGTGAGACAGCAAGCTGTACAGGTTTCGTACTTGTAACAGGTGAAATCACAACAAAGGCACAGCTTGATATTCCAGCAATCGTAAGAAAGACAGTAATCGATATCGGATATGATGATGGTAAGAAGGGTCTTGATGGCAATTCATGTGCAGTATTCGTAGCACTTGACCAGCAGTCAGCAGATATCGCTATGGGTGTTGATAAGGCACTTGAAGCTAAGGAAGGAAATCTTAAGGATGACCTTGATACAGGTGCTGGTGACCAGGGTATGATGTTTGGTTATGCAACTAACGAAACAGATTCATATATGCCATACTCAATCGACCTTGCTCACAAGCTTGCACTTAAGCTTACAGAGGTAAGAAAGAATGGCACACTTACATACCTTCGTCCAGATGGAAAGACACAGGTTTCTGTAGTGTATGATGAAAATGATAAGCCAATCAGACTTGAGGCTGTTGTATGTTCAACACAGCATGATGAGGATGTAACACAGGAGCAGATTCATGAGGATATCAAGAAGTATGTATTTGATCCAGTACTTCCAGCAGAACTCATTGATGCAGATACAAAGTTCTTCATCAACCCAACAGGTAGATTCGTAATCGGTGGACCTCACGGTGATGCAGGTCTTACAGGACGTAAGATTATCGTTGATACTTACGGCGGAATGGCTCGTCACGGTGGTGGTGCTTTCTCTGGAAAGGACTGTACAAAGGTTGACCGTTCAGCAGCTTACGCAGCTAGATACGTAGCAAAGAACGTAGTAGCAGCAGGACTTGCTGATAAGTGCGAGATTCAGCTTTCATACGCTATTGGTGTTGCTGTTCCAACATCTGTACGTGTAGATACATTCGGTACAGGAAAGATTTCTGATGAGAAGATTCTTGCAGCAGTTCGTGAGAATTTTGATCTTCGTCCAGCTGGAATCATCAACATGCTTAACCTTCGTCGTCCAATCTACAAGCAGACAGCTGCTTATGGACACTTCGGACGTAACGATCTTAATCTTCCATGGGAAGCAACAGACAAGGTTGATGCACTTAAGAAGTATCTTGCATAATCTAGATAAAGACATTAGGGCCAGAAAAAATCTGGCCCTTTTTTTGTGAAAATGTCAATTTTTACTCAACCATTTTTGTACTGTTTTTCGTTTTTGATTGGTTTGACTTGAAGTAGACTGAATACTATAATTATTAATATGTAAAAGGAGCATTAGGATATGGGAAGAGTGTATATTTCCAATCTACAGCCAGGTATGGAATTGGACGCAGATGTATATAATGATGCGGACCAACTGATTTTGCCAGAAGGCTTAAAATTAAATGATAGAGCTATTGAGAAACTTGCATATTATGGTATAGAAATAGTTAAGATTGCTGATGTTGAGGATAATCTTCCACCAGAATATGATGATAAGCCAGTCAAAGCTCCTTCAGTTATAGAAGAGCAGACTGGGCCAGAAGAACCAGTTCAGGAGACTTATTCTGACCGCCTTAAGAAGACTGAAGAATTTAAGGTTTTCAAAGAACAGTTTGAGAATGCTGTCAGTGATGTTCAGGACTTTTTATCTGATGTTGTTGAACGAAATATGCCACCAGATACTACCAATATCATGAATAAGATACAGGAGATGCTGCACCCTCCAGGAGGTGATGTGGTCAATGTCTTTGGTATGATTCATAATATGCGCGCATTTGATGACATGACATATGTTCACTGTCTTAACGTAGGACTCATTTGCAATGTATTTGGCAAATGGCTTGGTTTAACACCAGAACAGATAGAGCTTGCTACTCAGTGTGGAATTTTGCATGATATAGGAAAGCTAAAGATTCCAGAAAGTATTATTAAGAAGCCAGCAAAGCTTACAGATGATGAGTATAAGACAATAAAGTCACATCCGATGGAAGGTTATAAAATACTTCTTGCCTGTGATATTGATAATCATATTAAGAAGGCTTGTCTCCAACATCACGAGAAGGTAGACGGAAGTGGTTATCCAATGGGCATCAAAGGTGAACAGATGGATTATTATTCAAAGATGGTATCCATTGCGGATGTTTATGAAGCAATGACGGCTGTCAGAGTCTACAGAGGAAGTCTCTCACCATTCCAGGTTATTGAAGCCTTTGAGCGTGAAGGTCTTCAGAAGTATGATACCAAGATGATTATGACATTCCTTGAGAATATCGTTGATACGTACATGCTTAACAGAGTAAAGCTTAGTGACGGAAGAGAGGGCGATATTGTCTATATCAACAAGACCAGACTTTCAAGACCTACGATTAACTGCGATGGGGCCTTTGTTGATCTTACAAAAGAACCAGACATATTTATCCAGGCTATCTTATAGCATGAATATTTTATGTTAAAGCGAATGATGATATAATAAACACAGGGTCAAAAGACCTTGTGTTTTTTTGTGAAAATGAAAACATTACAGTTTTAGTATTAGGAGTTAGCAGCATGGCATTTGCGCATTTGCATACACATACAGAGTTTAGTCTGTTAGATGGATCCAATAAAATAAAAGAATATGTGAAGCGCGTAAAAGAGCTTGGTATGGACAGTGCAGCCATAACAGACCATGGTGTTATGTATGGAGCAATAGACTTTTATAAAGCTGCGCAGGCTGAAGGAATCAAACCTATTATTGGATGTGAGGTGTATGTTGCTCCAGGTTCGAGATTTGACAGAGAAGCTGTTCAGGGTGAGGGAAGATACTATCACCTTGTTTTGCTGGCACAGAATAATACCGGATATGCAAACCTATGTAAGATTGTAAGTAAGGGATTTACAGAGGGATTCTATTATAAGCCACGTGTTGATGAGGAGGTACTTCGTCAGTATCACGAAGGAATCATAGCTCTTTCAGCATGTCTTGCAGGTGAATTGCCAAGAAATATTATTCGAGGCTTTAAGGAAGAAGCCAGAGAAGTTGTAAAAAAATATCAGGATATCTTTGGTGAAGATAATTATTTCCTGGAGTTACAGGATCATGGTATTCCTGAACAGATGACAGTCAATACAGAACTGTTAAAGATTAGTAAGGAGATGAATGTTCCACTGGTAGCTACCAACGACATTCATTATACGTATAAAGAAGATGCGGAAGCGCATGATATATTGCTTTGTATTCAAACACAAAGATCTGTAAAAGATGAAAATCGTATGCGCTACGATGGCAACAATTACTATGTAAAGAGTGAAGAAGAGATGAGAAATCTCTTCAGATATGCTCCGGAAGCCATCGATAATACACAAAAGATTGCAGACAGATGTAATGTAACCATAGAATTTGGTAATACTAAGCTGCCTCATTTTGAGGTACCAGAAGGTTTTACTTCTCTCACATATCTTAGAAGATTATGCGATGAGGGTATGGCAGAGAGATATCCAGATGATGATGGAACGTTAAGAGAGAGACTTGACTATGAGTTATCTGTTATCGAAAGAATGGGATACGTTGATTATTTCCTTATAGTTTGGGACTTTATCAATTACGCAAGAAGTAAGAACATTCCAGTAGGACCAGGAAGAGGATCTGCAGCAGGATCAATTGTATCTTATTGTTTGCATATAACTAATATAGATCCTGTAAAATATCAGCTTCTTTTCGAGCGATTCCTTAATCCTGAGCGAGTATCCATGCCTGATATAGATATTGATTTCTGCTATGAAAGACGACAGGAAGTAATAGATTATGTTGGCAAGAAGTATGGAAGTGAAAAGGTAGTACAGATTGTTACCTTTGGTACTCTTGCAGCTAAGGGCGTTATCAGGGATGTCGGTCGTGTACTGGATTTACCATATGCATTTTGCGACAATCTTGCCAAGATGATTCCCAATGAGTTAAATATCACTCTTGCCAAGGCTCTTGAGATGAATCCGGAATTCAAGCAGGCTTATACGGAGGACGAGCAGACAAGATACCTCATAGATATGAGTATGAAACTTGAGGGTCTTCCAAGACATACATCTATGCATGCGGCCGGTGTAGTAATATGCCCAGAGGCAGCAGATGAGTTTGTACCTCTTTCTCGTGGTTCAGATGGCTCCATTACAACGCAGTATATTATGACCACATTGGAAGAACTGGGACTTCTTAAGATGGACTTCCTTGGTCTTAGAACTCTTACCGTTATAAAAAATGCGGTAGCCAATATTGAGAAGAATCATGGCATAACCATTGACGTTGATAAGCTAAATTACAACGACAAGGCTGTTCTTGACTATATAGGAACAGGAAAAACAGAAGGTGTATTCCAGCTTGAAAGTGGTGGAATGAAGAACTTCATGAAGGAACTTCGACCACAGGCCTTTGAAGACATCATTGCTGGTATATCACTTTATCGACCAGGCCCAATGGATTTCATTCCTCAGTACATAAAAGGAAAAAATACTACGGGAGATATTCCGTATCCTTGCATGGAGTTAGAGCCTATTTTAAATGGAACCTACGGATGTATCGTATACCAGGAACAGGTTATGCAGATTGTACGAGATCTGGCTGGGTATACCATGGGTGAAGCGGATAATATTCGTAGAGCCATGAGTAAGAAAAAGCAGTATGTCATTGACGAAAACAGAGAATACTTTGTACATGGCAATACTGATAAGAAGATAGATGGATGTGTTGCAAAGGGAATAGATGAAAAGGTTGCTGATGGAATATATGATTCCATGGTAAACTTTGCGAAGTACGCATTTAACAAATCTCATGCAGCATGTTATGCAGTAGTTGCGTATCAGACAGCATGGTTAAAGTACTATTATCCAGTAGAATTTATGGCTGCTCTCATGACATCGGTTATAGACAATAATGCCAAGGTATCTGAGTATATTCTTGTATGTAGAAATATGGGAATTAAGTTACTTCCACCAGATGTCAATGAAGGAGAGGCAGTATTCTCCGTATCAGGCGATTCCATCAGATATGGACTCTGTGCAATAAAGAGTGTGGGTAGAACTGTAATTGATGAGATTGTTGCACACAGGGAAGCTGGAGGTCCATTTGAAGATCTTAACGATTTCATAAAGAGAAATAGTGATGTACTCAATAAACGTGCTATAGAGAATTTCATCAAGGGCGGTGCCTGTGACAGACTTGGCGGAAACAGACGACAGTATATGAGTGTCTATAATGCAATTGTCGACAAGCTGGCAGATGATAGGAAAAAAGGTATTGAAGGACAGATGTCATTATTTGATATTGCCTCGGAAGAAGATAAAGCAGATTTTGAGATAAGACTTCCAGACCTTAAAGAGTATGATAAGGAAACACTTCTTGGATTCGAAAAGGAAATTCTTGGAATATATGTAAGTGGTCATCCGCTTGAAGAATATGAACAGCTTTGGAGAAAGCATATTACCAAGATGAGTACCGATTTTGTATATCAGGAAGAAGATGGAACCATCAAGGTGACAGATGGAGAGAGTGTTACTATTGGTGGAATTGTGACAGATAAGCAGGTCATGTATACCAAGAAGGGTGAGGCAATGGCAAGATTTGCCATTGAGGACCTGGTTGGAACAGTCAGACTTATCGCATTTCCAGCTGTATATAAGAGAAATACAGAGCTTATCAAGGATGAACGAAAGGTCTTTATAAAAGGAAGGGTTCACGTAGAAGACTTAAAAGACGGAGAGCTTTTTGTAGAGAGTGTGATTCCATTTGAAGAGGTAGCAAGAAAGCTCTGGATCAAGTTTGACAATAAAGAAAGTTATGACGCTGTTGCAGATGAGCTTAGCAGTATGCTTGTCAACAAGGGCAAGGATGAGGTTGTTATTTATCTGTCCGAGACGAAGCAGATGAAAAAACTGCCGGGAAATATGAGTGTAGATGCGGACGAAGAATTAATTGAAGCATTGGAAAACAGATTCGGAGCAGATAATATTAAGCTTGTGTAGAGTCTTTACAACCATAAAAAATATTTTTATAATGAAAAATGATTTTAAGGGCTTCATATGAAGCGGATTGGAGGACATATGTCTGACACTATTAAAACAATTGGCGTATTAACCAGTGGTGGAGATGCTCCAGGCATGAACGCAGCAATCAGAGCGGTTGTAAGAAAAGCGCTTGCGCAGGGAGTAGCAGTTAAAGGTATAAAGAAGGGCTATCAGGGTCTCCTCAATGAAGAGATCGTAGATATGGATGTACACAGCGTATCTGATATTATTCAGCGTGGTGGTACTATTCTTGGAACAGCCCGTTGTAAAGAATTTGTCACAGAAGAAGGCCAGAAGAAGGGTGCTGATATTTGTAGAAAGCATGGCATCGACGGAATGGTAGTAATCGGTGGTGACGGTTCATATCGTGGAGCACAGGCTCTTTCAAAGCAGGGTATCAATACAATTGGTCTTCCAGGAACAATCGATCTTGATATCAACTGTACAGACTACACAATCGGATTTGATACAGCTATCAACACAGCTATGCAGGCTATTGATAAGGTAAGAGATACATCATCATCTCATGAGAGATGTTCAATTATCGAGGTTATGGGACGTAACGCAGGTTACATTGCACTCTGGTGTGGTGTTGCCAATGGTGCAGAAGATATTCTTCTTCCAGAGAAGTACGACTTCAATGAGCAGAGAATCATTAATAACATCATTAGTAATCGTAAGAAGGGTAAATCACATCACCTGATTATCAATGCTGAAGGAATTGGTCATTCAACTTCTATGGCAAGACGTATTGAAGCAGCTACAGGTATTGAGACAAGAGCAACAATCTTAGGATACATGCAGCGTGGTGGTAGCCCAACATGTAAGGATAGATATTACGCATCAATCATGGGTGCATATGCAGCAGATATACTTTGTGAAGGAAAGACAAACAGAGTTGTAGGCATGCAGCATGGACAGCTTGTAGACTTTGATATCGATGAAGCACTTGCAATGCAGAAGGATATTCCAGAATACGAGTACGAAGTAAGTAAAGTATTATCTATGTAATTTCAATTGCTATTAGTAACGGGGTGGTTTCATCCCGTTATTTTTTCAATGGGGAAATATGATAACAAACAATAAGATCAAGGAATTAACAGCATTAAGAGATAAATCCAAAGCCAGGAAAGAAGCGGGATTATACATTGTAGAAGGGCCAAAGATGTGTGAAGAGGCTTCTACAGATATGGTCGTTGAAACATATGTAACGCAAAGATGTCTGGAAGCAAATCGAGCATGGCTTTGCAAAAGACCATATGAAGTTGTTGAAGAAAAAGTATTTGAAAAGCTTTCAGATACTAAGACTCCACAGGGGGTAATGAGTGTAATCAGACAACCTAAATATGTGTTAAAAGATATGCTCAAAGAGGGAAATTTGTATGTTGTGCTTGAAGACATTCAAGACCCTGGTAATTTAGGAACAATACTAAGAACTGCAGAGGGTGCAGGGGTGTCTGGCATTATCATGACTAAGGGCTGTGTGGATATATTTAATCCAAAGACCATCAGATCTACCATGGGATCTGTGTACAGGGTTCCATTTGTATATGTTGAAGATATAGTGGATGCCATAAGTCAGATAAAGGCATCAGGCGTAAATGTGTACGCCGCTCATCTAAGGGGTGAGCAGTACTATGACGATATTAAGTATGGAAGGGCCGCATTTTTAATAGGCAACGAAGGAAATGGACTAAGAGAAGAGACAGCGGCACTGGCAGATACTTACATCAAAATCCCTATGTCTGGTAAGGTTGAATCTCTCAATGCAGCGGTTGCAACATCTGTACTAATGTATGAACACAGTCGCCAGATGAGGAAAAAATAGGACATACTATTTAGGAGTAAAATGTGCTCAGGTTGACTAGAGCGGTTAATTGATGTAATATGTAACGGTGTGGGAGTACACGGAGGTTGTTTATGAAGATAAGAAAACGACTTCTTCGTGGCATTACAGGCGTATTTGCAGGGTTATGTGCATTGAGCCTGACAAAGTGTATGGTTATGGCAGCAGGTGGGGTCAAAACATTTGCTGATTTGAATCAGGGTGCAGCCCAGATATTGGACTCACTGGACTACATATCGGAGGGTGTCAACGTTCCTCAAAAGGAGGATACGGATACAGATGACGATGAGGCAGAGCCCCATACGGGGTTAGTAATGGCGAATGTAGTCAATTCACTTAATGTTCGCGAAGAGCCAACTACAGAATCTTCTAAATTAGGATTGCTTTACGCAGACTGCGGAGGACAAATCCTGGAGACTACTGACGGTTGGACCAAAATACAATCTGGAAATCTTATAGGATGGTGTAGCAATGAATACCTTCTCTTTGGAGAAGAGGCTCAAGAGCTGGCTGACAGTGTAGGACATGCGCTTGCAACAATAGAAGCAGATGCACTCAGAGTACGTAAAGCGCCAACAGAAGATGCCGGAGTATATGGCCTTGTTAAAAAAGGCGATGTAATTGAAACAAATATTCAGAATAATACAGACGAATGGCTTTCTATTGAATTTAGTGGTGACGAAGGCTTTATCTCGGCTGAGTATGTCAGCATAGAATTCAAAGTAGATGCTGGTGAAACCTTCGAAGAGATTAAGAAGCGAGAGGCAGAGGAAAAGAAGAAGCAGGCTGCTGAGAAGGCAAAGCTTATTGCTAATCTTGGACCAGTAGCAATCGACACTACTGAAGATGTACTGCTTGGTGCTCTTGTTCAGTGTGAAGCTGGTAACCAGCCATACGAAGGACAGCTTGCTGTTGCAGCGGTTGTTATGAACCGTGTAAGATCCGGAGCTTATCCAAATACAGTAAGTGGTGTTATTTATGCATCAGGTCAGTTTGGACCAGCCTTATCTGGTAAAGTAGAAGCGCAGGTAGCCAAGGGTGTTAAAGACAGTTGTATGCAGGCAGCCAGAGAAGCTATCAATGGAGCGACCAATATTGGTGGAGCAACTCATTTCAAACGAGTTGGTGCTCATGAAGGTATTGAGATAGGTGCTCATGTATTCTGGTAATCAGATCTGACAGTGTTATTAAGAGGATGGAATCTTAGGGTTCCATCCTTTTTTGCAAAATAACTTGATTTATTTTGCTCTTAAACCATAATTTACCTTGTATACTTTGGTACTAAGGTTTGTTGTTTAAGGAAAATATGTATTGTATAATGGGTTCATAACAGAAATTCCCAAATACAAATAGGATTATTATAGTGTAGAGAGATTGGGAATCAAGGAGGAGAAGGATATGAACATGATCATTTTGTGGATAGCAGTTATAGTGATTATGGCAATCGTAGAAGCCTTAACGTTGGGACTTACAACAATCTGGTTTGCAGGTGGTGCTATTATTGCAGCAATATTCGCAGCAATCGGTGCACCAATAGTGGTACAGGTATTGTTGTTCCTAATCGTATCAATAGCGCTTTTATATTTCACAAGACCTATTGCCGTAAAAGCATTTAATAAGACTAGAACACTTACCAATTCCGAAGGATTAGTTGGAAAACATGCCTATGTTACAGAAGAGATTGATAACATCAAGGCAACAGGTAAGGTAAAGATCGACGGTATGGAGTGGACAGCCCGTACTGAGAAAGACGGAACAGTCATAAGTGTGGGTGCACTTATTTCAGTTAAATCCATTGAAGGAGTAAAAGCCATAGTAGAAGAGGTTAAGGAGGAGAATTAATCAATGTTAGCTTTTATTATTTTTCTTATTGTAGTAGTCATTTGGGCAGTACTTGCCAACATCAGAGTTGTACCACAGGCTCACGCATTCATTATTGAAAGACTTGGTGCTTATCAGGGAACATGGTCAGTTGGTCTTCATGTTAAGCTTCCATTCATCGATAAGGTAGCAAGAAAGGTACTTCTTAAGGAACAGGTAGTAGACTTCGCACCACAGCCAGTTATCACAAAGGATAACGTAACAATGAGAATCGATACAGTCGTATTCTATCAGATCACAGATCCAAAGTTATTTGCATACGGTGTTGAGAATCCACTTATGGCTATTGAGAACTTAACAGCCACAACACTTCGTAACATCATCGGTGAACTTGAACTTGACCAGACACTTACATCAAGAGAAACAATCAATACAAAGATGAGAGCATCACTTGATGAAGCTACTGATCCATGGGGTATTAAGGTTAACCGTGTTGAGTTAAAGAACATTATCCCACCTGCAGAAATCCAGAACGCAATGGAGAAGCAGATGAAGGCAGAACGTGAAAGACGTGAAGCTGTAACAAGAGCAGAAGGTGAGAAGAAAGCAAGCGTAACAGTTGCTGAAGGTAAGAAGGAAGCAGCTATTCTTGAAGCAGAAGCTGAGAAGCAGTCAGCAATCCTTCGTGCAGAAGCTCAGAAGGAAAAGATGCTTCGTGAAGCAGAAGGTGAGGCTGAAGCAATCTTAAAGGTACAGCAGGCTAAGGCTGAAGGTATCAGAATGCTTAAGGAAGCTGGCGCAGATGCAGCAGTTCTTCAGATGAAGAGTCTTGAGGCATTTGAAAAGGCAGCAGATGGAAAGGCTACAAAGATCATTATCCCAAGTGAGATTCAGGGTCTTGCAGGTCTTTCAACATCTATCAAGGAAGTATTAAAAGAGCAGTAATACTGCATATACTTTTACTAGGGGTTTAGCCTTGGACAGGCACAATTCCTAGGGGTTGATTATCAACCAATATAAATGTTAATATATCTATATTACAAATAGCGTTAAGCCTTATTCCGAAAGGAGTAAGGCTTAATAGTTTTTTCTAAAAAAATAATTTTTAATGTATAGAGAGGTTTAGCTAAATGAATTTGAAAGGACGCGATTTTTTAAAGTTACTTGATTACACACCAGAAGAGATTGAATATCTTGTGGATCTTGCTGCAAAGCTTAAGGCAAAGAAAAAAGCAGGTGAACTTGTAGACGTATTGAAGGGCAAGAATGTTGCACTTATATTTGAGAAGACTTCTACACGTACACGTTGCTCATTTGAAGTAGCTGCACATGATCTTGGTATGGGAACAACATACCTTGAGCCAGCAAGCTCACAGATTGGCAAGAAAGAAAGTATTGCTGATACAGCAAGAGTACTTAGTGGTATGTTTGAAGGTATCGAATACCGTGGTTTTGGGCAGGAAATCGTGGAAGAACTTGCTAAGGAAGCAAGCGTACCTGTATGGAATGGACTTACCAATGAGTTTCATCCAACACAGATGTTAGCAGATCTTCTCACTATTAAAGAAGTATTTGGACATACAAAGGGTATTAAAGTTGTATATATGGGTGATGCAAGATATAACATGGCAAACAGCTGGATGGTAACATGTGCAAAGATGGGTATGCATATTACACTTTGCTCAAGCAAGAAATATTATCCAGATGCAGAGCTTGTTAAGACATGTGAGGAAATCGCAGCGCAGACTGGTGGTTCTGTAACACTTACAGAGGATGTTAAAGAGGGAACTAAAAACCAGGATGTAGTATACACAGATGTATGGGTATCTATGGGCGAGCCAGATAGTGCCTGGGTTGAACGTATTGATGATTTGACACCTTACAAGGTTACAAAGGAAGTAATGGAAAATGCGGGTCCTAACGCTGTATTTATGCATTGTCTTCCAGCTTACCATGATCTTAAGACACAGATTGGTAAGGAAAAGGGAGAACAGTTTGGATTTGAAGATCTTGAAGTTACAGATGAAGTATTTGAATCTGCACAGTCTGTAGTATTCCAGGAAGCAGAAAACCGTATGCATACAATTAAGGCTGTAATGGCAGCAACACTTGGAGCAGAGTTCTAATGATAATCAATCTTGACGAAGTAGATTCAACCAATGAATATTTAAAAAGTCTTGTAGCGGATGGTTGGAATAGTGATGATATTACTGTTGTCAGTGCACAGTATCAGACTGCAGGTAAAGGAAGAAGGGGACGCCAGTGGATTACAGAACCAGGTACGGCGCTCACATTTTCCGTATTATTAAAGCCAAAGATGGATATAAGTGACTGTTCTATGCTTACACCAGTTATGGCTATGGCAGTAAGAAGAGCACTTTCTGACATGGATATTGAAACATCAATAAAATGGCCAAACGATATAGTAATTGGCGGAAAGAAACTGTGCGGAATCCTGACAGAGGCCATAGTTGAAACAGGCCATATCATTATTGGTTGTGGAGTAAATACTAATCAGGAGAATTTTCCTGAAGAAATTGCTAAAACGTCAACTTCTGTACTTATTGAGACCAATGACTGTGTGGACCATGACAGTCTGCTTGAGAGTATAATATATCATCTTGAAAAGTTGATTGATACTTTCATGGAAACAGGTGATTTTACCAATCTCAAAGATGAGTATGAGGAAGCCCTTGTAAGCATGGGCGGAGAAGTAACAGTACTTGATCCAGAGGGTGAGTATAAAGGAACTTGTTTAGGAATCGATGAGCGTGGACAGCTGATAGTAAAGCGTGGAGAAGAAGAGATAAAGGTATACGCTGGAGAAGTTTCAGTCAGAGGCGTATATGGGTATGTGTAGATGGCTAATGAAAAAGTAGTGCTCTGTGGAGCCAATGCTTACGAGAAAAAATATTATTTTAATAAAGAATTTGCAAAGATTCCGGAGTCTATTCAGGAGGAGTTACACATAATATGTGTTCTGTTCACTGAAGAAGTTGGAGGAATATTCACTATGGGTTTTTCAGCTGATGGTGAGCTTGAATTTGAGACAACAGCAGCTGATGAAGACTATCTGTATGATGATATAAGTGCAGGACTATTGGTAAATAAGATACGCAATACAAAACAGGAATTGTTGCAGTCGCTTTCTTTGTATTACAGGGTATTATTTTTACATGAAAGTGTGGATGATTTACTTAAGGAAACAGAGGAATAGAAAATGTTATTCGTTGTAGATGTAGGAAATACAAATATTACATATGGTGTGTATGATGGTGAAAAGTTGCTGACGACTTTTCGTATGATGTCAAAAACAAAACATACTTCAGACGAATATGGTATACAGATAATCGGACTTCTTGGTGCCAATGGCATATCAGTTGATGATATTGATGGGTGTATCATTGTAAGCGTTGTACCAAATGTTATGCATTCACTTACAAGTGCAATTATTAAATATGTTAAGACTAATCCTATGATTGTAGGTGCAGGTCTTAAGACAGGCATTAAAATTGTAACAGAGAATCCAAAGGAAATCGGACCAGATAGAATTGTCGATGCAGTAGGAGCATATGAAAAATATGGTGGACCTGTGTTTGTATTGGATTTTGGCACAGCAACAACTTATGATTTAATAACGGGTAAGGGTGAATTTGTTGCAGGTATAACAGCACCGGGTATAAGAATATCAGCAAAAGCTCTTTGGGAAGATACAGCAAAGCTTCCAGAGATTGAGATTAAGAAGCCAAAGTCAATTCTGGCTCAGGAAACAATCTCAAGTATGCAGGCAGGTCTTGTATATGGTCAGATTGGTCAGACAGAATATATTATCAAACAGGTTAGAAAAGAATCTGGTCTTGATGATATGAAAGTTGTAGCCACAGGTGGACTTGGAAGAATCATATCAGAAGAGACAGATATGATAGATGTATATGATCAGTCCCTTACCCTTGAAGGACTCAGACTTATATACAATAAGAACAAGAAATAAGTATGACATAGTCATATTGATTGGAGAAATAAAAGACAGTATGAGCAAGTTACAAATAGGTAACGTTACTTTGGACAATAATATAATATTGGCTCCTATGGCAGGCGTAAGTGACCTGCCATTTCGTCTGTTATGCTCTAAACAGGGAGCGGGCATGGTATGTATGGAGATGATAAGTGCCAAGGCTGTTATGTATAACAATAAGAATACGGATAGCTTGCTTGAGATTCACCCTGAGGAGGGAAAAGTTTCTCTGCAGTTATTTGGTGCAGATCCTCAAATCATGTCTACGCAGGCAAAACGTATAGAAGAACGTCCGTATGATATCCTTGATATCAATATGGGATGCCCGGTTCCAAAGGTAGTAAATAATGGAGAGGGCAGTGCTCTTATGAAAGACCCTGTACTGGTAGGGAAGATAGTTGAAGCAATAGTTAAGAATACCAGCAAACCAGTTACAGTTAAGATAAGAAAAGGATTTGAACTTGATGAGGTTTTGGCTCCTGAAATAGCTTATGTCGCGCAGGAAAGTGGTGCGTCTGCAGTGGTTGTACATGGCAGAACCAGAGAACAGTATTACAGCGGACAGGCTGACTGGAATGTAATTCGAGAAGTTAAAGAGCGTGTAAATATTCCTGTAATAGGTAACGGTGATGTGGTGGATGGTCCAAGTGCCAAACGCATGTTGGAAGAAACTGGTTGCGATGGTGTCGCTATTGGAAGAGCAGCGGAAGGGAATCCATGGATATTTAGAGAGGTTACACATTATCTTGAGACTGGAGAGATGTTGCCAAGACCAACAAAAGAAGAAATGTTTGAAGTGGTCAAAGAGCATGCAGCACTTCAACTTCAGTACAAGGGAGAATTTACAGGTGTAAGAGAAATGAGAAAGCATCTTGCCTGGTACAGTTGTGGAATACGTGGCGGAGCTAAGCTTAGAAGCAAGATAAATACCATGGAGACAATGGCAGATATGTTGGATACTGCAGCGGAAATATTTTGCATATAATTATGGGGTACTCATTTTCCTAGAAAGTGGCCTAAACCTTGACAGTATCGCATTTCTTGGCTATAATACACAAGGTTATAGGATACAATTTGTATCGGTTTGAAGCACAAAGAGGGTTTGAACAATGGATGAGAAGAAAAATGTATTGACCTACGAAGGTCTCAAAAAATATGAGGAAGAACTCGAAAACCTTAAGGTTGTAAGACGTCAGGAGGTTGCCGAGAAAATTAAGGAAGCAAGAGCTCAGGGTGACTTATCAGAAAATGCTGAGTACGATGCAGCTAAGGATGAGCAGAGAGATATCGAAGCTCGTATCGAACAGCTTGAGAAGATTCTTAAGAATGCTGAAGTTGTTGACGAAGAGGAAGTTGATCTTGAGAAGATCAATGTAGGCTGTAAGGTTCTTGTTAGAGATATGGCTGAGAAAGAAGACTGTGAATATAAGATTGTTGGTTCAACAGAGGCTGATAGTCTTAAGGGTAAGATTTCTAATGAGTCTCCAGTAGGTAAGGCTCTTATCGGTGCAAAGGTTGGAGATACTGTTAAGGTTGAGACTGTAGCAGGTGTATTCAAGTATAAGGTACTTGATATTCAGAGATCTAACTAAGATTGTTGAATTGATTAAAGCGGATTACACAGCTTCTCTTTAGCGGGAAGCTGTTTTCTACTGTATAAGATAAATTATTTGGAGTAATCCAAAGGTAACGTTAATAAAGTTTTGAATGGAGAAAACTATGGCAGAACAGAATCAGAATGCACAGCAGCAGGAACAGGATATTAACCAGCTTGTTAAGGTTAGAAGAGAGAAGTTAGCAGCTCTTCAGGAAGCTGGTAAGGATCCATTTCAGATAACAAAATTTGACCAGACTCATCATACAGATGAAGCTAAGGCTTTATATGAAGAGCATGAAGCAGTTAAGCTTGCTGGCAGAGTAGCACCAAGCACAGAAGGCTTGGATGAGGCAGCAGCAAGAGATGTAATCAATGCAGATTACAATGAGAGAAGAGAAATCATGGACGCAGATCCAATCAATGTCTCTATCGCAGGACGTATGATGTTCAAGCGTGTAATGGGTAAGGCTTCTTTCTGTAACATCCAGGACCTTAAGGGTAACATCCAGGTATATGTTGCAAGAGATGCAATTGGTGAAGAATCATATGCTGACTTCAAGAAGTCTGATATCGGTGATATCTATGGTATCAAGGGTTATGTGTTCAGAACAAAGACTGGAGAAATCTCAATCCATGCAGTAGAGATGACAATGCTTAGCAAGAACCTTCAGCCATTGCCAGAGAAGTTCCACGGACTTACAAATACAGATACAAGATACCGTCAGAGATATACTGACCTTATTATGAATGCTGAAGTTAAGGATACATTTGTAAAGAGATCAAAGATTATCTCTACAATTAGAAAGTTTCTTGATGGACAGGGATTCATGGAAGTTGAGACACCAATGCTTGTAGCAAATGCAGGTGGTGCAGCAGCTAGACCATTCCAGACACATTTCAATGCACTTGATGAGGATCTTAACCTTCGTATTTCTCTTGAGCTCTACCTTAAGAGACTTATTGTAGGTGGTATGGAAAGAGTATACGAAATTGGTCGAGTATTCAGAAATGAAGGTCTTGATACAAGACATAATCCTGAGTTTACTCTTATGGAGTTATATCAGGCATATACAGACTACTATGGAATGATGGATCTTACAGAGAACATGTTCCGTACAGTCGCACAGGAAGTACTTGGAACAACAACATTCAAGTACGGCGATCTTGAACTTGATTTTGGTAAGCCATTTGAAAGACTTACAATGATAGACGCAGTTAAGAAGTATGCAGGTGTTGATTTCGATGAAATCGCTGACGATGCAGCAGCTAAGGCTATTGCAAAGGAAAAGGGCGTAGAATTCGAAGACCATCACAAGAAGGGTGATATCCTTAACCTCTTCTTCGAAGACTTCGTTGAAGAGCATCTTCTTCAGCCAACATTTATCATGGATCATCCAATTGAGATTTCTCCTCTTACAAAGAAGAAGCCAGACAAGGAAGGCTATGTAGAGAGATTTGAGCTTTTCATCAATGGATGGGAAATGTGTAACGCATACTCAGAGCTTAACGATCCAATCGATCAGAGAGAAAGATTCAAGGCTCAGGATGCACTTGCAGATATGGGTGATGAGGAAGCTAACCACACAGATGAAGACTTCCTTAAGGCACTGGAAATAGGTATGGCACCAACAGGTGGTATTGGTTACGGTATCGATAGACTTTGTATGTTGCTTACTGATTCACCAGCTATCAGAGACGTACTTTTCTTCCCAACAATGAAGTCATTAGACAAGTAAAATATTGAAAAATTAAGGCTTTGCACTGAGTGCAAGGCCTTTTTTGATACCAAATTTGATACCATTTCTGGAACCACATCTTTTGCATATCAAATCAATAGTCCAACCTTTAAGCGTGACCTAAATATATAAAAATAAATAGTCTAGTTATATTCTGTCATTTTGATATTATCCTATAGAGCGCTCAAATCATTAAATAGACTGTGAGGAAATGATGAGAACAAAAAATAATAATACTAATAATGGAGTATCCATTGATAATTCGTCAGATTTAACACTTATAAAAGGAGAATCATATTTAAAGGATGGAAGATTTAAATATAGGTGGACAGCAGAAGATGGAAAAAGGCACGTTATATATGCACATAATTTAGTTGATTTAAGAGCTGCGGAGGAAAAAATACAGTTTATCAACAGATGCAAAGGTGTAATAAATCCAAACAATATTATAGTCAATGATTTGTATGATATGTGGAAAGAACTAAAAACCGGAATATATGATACGACTATGAGAAATTATAAATCTACATATGAGAGGCATATATACAATTCTATAGGAAAGAAGAAACTTATTAGTCTAAAATATAGCGACATAAAAAGGTTCTATGCAACGTTATTAAGAGATAGAAGATATAGTGAGGACATGGTAAAAAGAATTCATCTTGTACTGCATCAGGTGTTACAGTTTGGTGTAAATGAAGGAATAATAACAAACAATCCGTCTAGCGATGCAAGTAAAGATTTAGACACAGCTCTTAAAAAGATATTACCCCCAAAGTTTGCGCTAACAATAGAGGAGGAAAAGGCATTTTTAGATGCATGCAATTGCAATCCTAATGGACTAATATGGTGGCCATTATTTGTGGTAATGTTTGAAACAGGTATGAGAATATCTGAACTATCTGCTCTTACATGGGAAGATATTGATTTTAAAAAGAGAGAAATTGATATTAATCATGTTCTTGTTCAAACTTATATTAAAGGGAAAAGTAGAGAAATCCACGTAATACCTAAAACGAATGCGGGATATAGAAAAATACCTATTACGGATAAAGCTATGAATGCATTAGTTGAACTAAAAAAATATCATACTACTGAGGGAATAGAGTCAGTGGTTGAAATAGATGGATATAAGAACTTTGTATTTTTGACTAGGGATAGAGAACCAGTAGGACAGCAGTCTGTTAATAGGGCAATAGCTAGAATTGTTAGCAAATATAATTTGGAGGCAGAAAAGTCTGATGTGGAACCTATTCGTAGTTTTACTACTCACATTATAAGGCATACATTTGGCACCAGGCTGACTGAGAAAAATGCGAGTATAAAATTTATTCAATATGTTATGGGTCACAAGGATATTCAAACTACAATTGATACATATACACATATTTCCAGAAAAATCTTAGACGATGGAACAAAGCTGATGAATGATTCTTTTGAACTTGTATAATAAGTGGCAGTTGAAAGAAAGGTTTTGCGAGAAGAGAAAAAGGGATTTTATACTACAGGTACAATGACAGAGGATTATATCTTAGATAAAATTAATTGAGAGGGATATATTTATAGATAATCAAGTGTTTAAATAATAAGCCAGAAGTTGGTTGACACCATATATGACACCATAATATAATATAAAGGAGAAAGAGAGATGTCTCAATGGGATAAGCTATTAGACAGAGTGAGAAGACTATCTCCTGATCTTCGATTTGAGGAATTAATGAAGATATTGGAATCTTACGGATATGTAATGAGTGCTCCTAAAGGAGGAAGTAGCCATTATACATTTCGCAAAGCAGAATATCCACCAATCACGATTCCTAAACATAAACCAATAAAGAAGGTATATATCGAGATGGTCCGTGAAGTTGTCGAGCGAGAGGAGCCAACAAATGCGAACAGTTGATGAATATATGAAGCTTCCATATAAAATGGAAATCATTCCCGATACAGAAGAAGGTGGTTATGCAGTTTCTTTTCCTGATTTACCAGGATGCTTAACGGTTGGAGATACAATAGAAGAAGCTATTATAAATGCGAGAGATGCAAAGAGGTCATGGCTTGAAGCTGCTATAGAAGATGGCTTAAGTATAAGTGAGCCTAATGATCTTGAAAATTATTCAGGGCAATTCAAATTGAGAATTCCGAAAAGTCTTCATAAATCTTTATCAGAGCATTCAAAGGCCGAGGGAATTAGTATGAATCAGTATTGTCTGTATTTGCTTACAAAAAATGATTCTGCATATGTAGGATAATTTTTGAAAGAAAGGGGTGGTTGATTATGAAGAGAAAATGCCCAGTAGTTGATCTGGAAAGAACTGGCCAGACTATAAAGCGAATTATGCGATTAAAAGGATTTTCTGTAAAAGATGTTCAGGATTATTTAGAACTGAGCACTTCTCAGAGTATTTACCATTGGTTTGACGGGAGAAATCTGCCTACTATAGATAATTTGTATGCACTAAGTGAATTGTTTCAGGTTTCAGTTGATGCGATGTTAGTTGGAAATAGAAAGTTTGAATGCAGATATCAAAATGATATGTATCAGAGGGTGCTTTTATATTATGAGAAGTTAAATGAGTTGAAAGCTAGTTAAGAAGGAAGGATTTATACTGATACCAACATTATACGAACCATTCCGGCATTGATCTGAGAGTGGTTCTATTTTTATTTTATCAGATTTAATATTGAAGACGATAGGATGCTGGATGCAATTAGAGCATTTGATCGTCCAAAGGGAAGTGATGAAAAATGATTTATATAACCGGTGATTGTCATCAGAATTTTGAAAGATTTAATATGAGCATATTTCCTGAACAGAAAGAAATGACTAAAGATGACTTTGTTATTATCTGTGGGGATTTTGGTGGAGTCTGGAGTAAAGGTGAAGAAAGTAAAGAAGAAACTATGTTGATGGACTGGTTGGATTGCAAGTCCTTTACCACACTATTTGTTGATGGTAATCACGAGAATTTTGATAGACTCTATGATTATCCGGTAGAGGAGTGGCATGGTGGTAATGTCCACAAAATCAGACCATCTGTCATTCATATGATGAGAGGTCAGGTATTTGAGATTGATAGTAAAAGCATATTTACCTTTGGGGGTGCAAGAAGTCATGATATTGACGGAGGAATTCTTGAACCAGATGATCCTGATTACAAGAAAAAGAAGAAGGAACTGGATCAAGGAAGGCGACCATATCGGATTAATCATGTGAGCTGGTGGCAGCAGGAGCTTCCATCTACAGAAGAGATGGAGGAAGGACGTAAGAATCTGGCAGCACATGGCAATAAGGTTGATTTTATTGTAACGCATTGCTGTTCCTCAAGCACTCAGATTCTGCTTGGTGGTAGCATGTATAAGCCTGATATAGAGACTACTTATCTTGAGGAGATACGGCAGACCACAAATTTCAAGAAGTGGTTTTTTGGACATTATCACGGCAATCGAAATGTGAACGCTGAAGAGATTTTGCTTTATGAGCAGATTATAAGAATTTCGTAGTAGTGATGTGAAATGAATTTATACTAGTGGTACAATGACAAAACTTATGTCCTCTCTTAAAATGATTTCATTGAGATTGTTTTAAGAGAGGTTTTTTTATTGGAGAGAGACCAATAGAAATATATGTATATGAAGGTACTTAATAACGATTATTTATTGAAGGAATAAGGCGGGGCACGAAGTCTTCAGTTGACTTCGGTTTTGCGAGGATTGGAACAGAAAGGAGATATTGAGATGGCAGAGAAAATGCTTGTAACGCAGGCGCTGGATGAAAGAGACCTGCTTGTAAAGAAAATCCAGGATAAAATTGCAAAGGCATCTTTTACTGATGTGAAGAAGCATAATGAGAAGAAAGTTATTGACCGCAGGGTACTTGAAGAGACTTTCCGCCAGGAGGCAGAGAGTGCTTATCAGCAGATTATGGATCTTATTGATAGATTCCAGAAAATCGATGTTGCAATAGTAGCTTCTAATGCTGCTACTATGATACATACTTCTTTTGGCGATTACACTGTTGCAGGTGCAATTTCACTTAGAAGTAGAATGCGTGGAAATGGCTGTTACGATGATGAGGCGGATTTCGAGCAGAGTCTTTACACAAAGATGAAAAACGAGCTTGATAAGAGACTTATTTCTGTTGAGAACAAGAATAAGCAGCTTGAATCTACAGCAGAAAGCATGCGTCTTAGTATTCTTGGTAAGGATACCAAGGCTAAGGATGATAAGCCTCTTGATGTAGTGGCAACTTATGTACAGGAGAATACAGCGGAGCTTGTAGATCCACTTGATGTACAGAAGAAGGTTGAAGAGATTCAGGAGAAGAGAGCTAAGCTTCTGTCTGAGTTGGATACACAGATTAAGGTATCTAACGCTACAACCTTCATCGAGATTTAAGATTTTTGCCTGCAACACGAAAACTCCGAACTTGGTTTCCCTTGGCAGCAGGGTTAAGCTGCCTAAATTCTATCGATAATATGTCTTAAAAACATAGAAAAATCGATGAACAAGGATTTCCAGAATAGCTCAGAAGGTAGAGCACATGACTTGTAATCATGATGGCGAAGGTTCGACTCCTTCTTCAGGATCCCTATATAGGAGATTGTAAACTGTTTTAGATTTTTTATCGTTGATGAATTTTGAATTTTGAACCGTTTTGTTCATAAACTGTCGTATGTGATGTATGAACTTTTCTATAGGCATAGTGATGTGCTGAAATCCATGAGAAAGGTTTTGTGTTAAATCGATTGACGCGGAGTAATCCTCATGGCTGTGTTGTAGGCATTTTTGATTTAATGCTTTCTATTATTGACATTAAAAATATGATTTGAGCGTAGTCATAGGCTACGCTTTTTTTATGCAATGATGGATATTTCGACGATTCAGAAAGTTATACGTGTTATAATTTATATAATAAAAGAAAGTGGATTGGGTCAAAATAAACAAGTAAAGAGGTTAATTTTACTATATTAAAAATTGGAACAGAGAAGGAATATAATCATGCAGTTTAAAGATAAAGTAGTTGTCATTACTGGAGGCGCACATGGTATTGGCAAGACAACGAAGGAAGCATTTGAAGCGGAAGGCGCAATAGTAGAGGTTATTGATATTGCTGAAGGCAATCATTATGTTGGAGATATTAGTAAGAAGGATGTACTTGAAGCATTTGCAAAGTATGTAATTGATAAGCATGGACATGTAGATATTTTAATCAATAATGCTTTGCCAGTTATGCGTGGAATTGATGAATGTTCTTATGAAGAATTTGAATATGCCATGGCAGTTGGTGTAACGGCACCATTTTATTTGTCCAAACTGTTTATGGAATATTTTGATGGCAATTCATGCATCATTAATATGTCATCATCTAGAGACAGAATGAGCCAGCCACAAACAGAGAGTTATACTGCAGCAAAAGGCGGTATAGCAGCGCTTACACATGCCATGGCAGTTAGTCTGGCGGGGTTGGCTAGAGTTAACTCAATCTCTCCAGGATGGATAGAAACAGGGGACACTGTTTATGAAGGACCAGATGCCACACAGCAGTTAGTAGGAAGAGTTGGAAATACAATGGATATTGCCAATATGATATTGTTCCTTTGCTCTGATAAGGCGGGATTTATTAGTGGAGAGAATATCTGTATAGATGGTGGTATGACTAAGCAAATGATATACCATGGAGAACACGGCTGGAATTACGAGGGTTAGGAAATGAGTTCACTGAAATTAATAAATGCATC
>JAZQOC010000001.1:0-2498 GCA_045627645.1 Lachnospiraceae bacterium | reverse complement strand
ATTTACACCAAACTGTTGTATACTATTAATCATGAAAGCACCCTCCTTTGGATATTTGGTTTGGTCACCTTAATCCTAACACAGGATCTCGGTGCTTTCTTTATGTCTATTTAATTTTCCTACAAAAACTTTACCCTACGGGCATGAACTTCATCGATACAGAGGGACACTCCTTGGTACAAAGGGACACTCCGCGTTACATTAGAACCGTCCCCGGTGAAGTTAACTTTTTCTGAATATATTCTTTTATTCCTTCCTCTGATTTAAGATCAAATTCTAATGAAACTGTTTTAAAATAATTCTTAATAGCTTCATTGGTAATTGGTTCATTAGTATATCCATACACACTGTCATCATTATAAGCATCCGCCCATGGAGCTTCGTTATGAGTTATTCGCTCTAGAGTTTTTCCACTGTACATTCCAAACGAGTTAATAACCATATCTATTACCTCTCGTTCTTCATCAGATAACTTCTGGAACCGGTCTTTAAAGATTATAAATCTCTTATCTTCAATTGGATTATATTTGAAACTCTTAAACATCTCATATACTTCTTCATATACCGGGCCATGCATCCAAGCCTGGCATTCTTCTGAAAATAATGGTCTATCGTAATTAACCATAAAAATAGCCTGAATATAATAAAGTATCTTTTGAAGTGCAAGTGGTGTTATTTCTTCAACTTTTTCAAAAATATATGAAATAGTTATAAGCATCTTTTCTGACACAGAGTCAACAAGTTCCTTTAAGCTCATAGCTGCACTCCATGACTTTCTAAAGGCGGTGTCACCAACTTTAGCCTTATTTTCCTCCAAGCAATCCAGCATAAAGTCTGCATCAACCAATGCTTTACGAATAATATTAGAATACTCTGCAGAAGGATATTGTCCTTGTAAGTATCTGGTAATCGTTATTTCTCCAAAGCCTAACGCCAGTGATAAAGGTGCCTTCCCAATATTATATACATCCATCAAAGTATTAATATCATCTACTGACACAAGATTTTCTGCTTTTCTATACTGCTCATCAATCAAACGAGCATTACTATCCATTAAACCAGGAAGATTAACTTCCTCACCACATTCTTCACATACTGCAACTGCTACATCAAAAGTATATTCCTGTCCTTTAATACAATGTATACGCTGTTCCTTTCTAATTTCATATCCGGTATCTTTTCTACATTCGATACAAAATTGTTTTCTCTCCTTTGCCATATCTATGTCCTCCGTTTTCTACTATTCTTTTTGCCTCTTTTTGATTATCATTTAAATTTGTAGGTTAGTGGATAATCTTGCTTATGGAAAGATATTACAATTACATAAAGGTTAGTGAGCTTATTAAACTTAATATACAATGCAACTGTTTCCTCACTACCACCTTGCTTCGGTAATAACATTACTTCTTTGCCAAATATATATAGAGTTTCCTCTGGATGTTTAGGATGATCGTTCTGCACTGCATCAGAAAAGTCATCAACCTCTAAATCCAGTAGAATCTCCTTACATCGTTCTTCTGAAAAAACATAATCTATATATAAGCTCTGATTCTTAGTTCTAGGAGATATCTGATATCTCCCATCACTTACAGATTTCTTAACTTCTTTGAGATATTCACTTACTTCGTCTCTTGTAACTTCCAATAGGGTTCTTTCCTTCCATGATGGATTTTTCTAATATTGCTATCATATTACATCCATGATAGGCTTTTGTCAATATCCCATCATTGTCAAATCTAAAAAAAGAGAAGAACTTTTGAATCTTCTCAAAATCATACTGAGCTATTTCTCAAAAAACGTATAGCAAAGTGTGCAGCAGAGCACTTTTTCGCCTAAGAATGGCTTATTTACGGGATTTATAGGAGTTCAATTGATATTGCCGTGGCAGATAAAAAGCACTCGAATCATCATTTTCTCCTGTCAAGTAATGCCGTGAAATGCCGAGTTTCACGGCCTTTGCCGACTATGTTTTTTTGTACTACCATTTTGGCAGATTTCTACACATTCGGCAAATCACGGCAAAATACGGCAAATTGTAACTTTCATTAGTAGTACAAACGTAGTACGAGGTGGGTGCAAATACTACCCCTTTTTTCTGCAACTGGGTGCATTTTGTGTTAAGGTGGGTGCATTTTTTGCTCATTTTCCATCGGGTGGGTGCAAAATTCTCGCTAGGTGGGTGCAAATTTTCTCCCAACTACGCATCTGGGTGCATTTTGTTTTTCCTTAACCTCTTCGATTATAGCAAAATAAAAAGCCCCTGTGTGCGATTATTACGAACCGGATTTGGATTATTCCCCAAACGGTTACGTGATAACGCCACACAGAGGCTTCATTTTTGATGGTTGATTAATCGATAAAATTGTATCGGAAACAATCGGTCTCAGGCTCAAAATAATAGTGGCTATCACTATCTACGCGCCTGCAGACCGATTTTTCCGTATTGAACTAAGTCGCGTATTCGAAGCCACTATCTATGGATTTTCAATCCTCTTGCT